>JBIITO010000068.1:0-12796 GCA_044340465.1 Crocinitomicaceae bacterium
TCCTTTGGGGCTTAAACAGATCCCATCTATTGAGGAAGTAACGGAGGGTTTACATGCCTTCCGAATACCAGAAGTTGAACTCCCGCAAGAACTCAAGTTGCTATTGACAAAATACGAGAAAACGGTGATTCTTCATCCCAAATCACAGGGAAGCGCCATAGAATGGCCTATTGCATCCTATATTTCCCTTGCAGAAAAACTAACGCACAAAGGGTATAGTGTATTCTTCACGGGAACGGAGAAAGAAGGATTAATGTTTCGTCATGAACTGCCTGAAAATCCTTCGATTATTGATCTTACCGGTAAAATGGATCTATCTCAATTGATCGTTTTTATTTCCCGCTCCAAAAATCTGGTAGCCTGCTCCACCGGACCTTTACATATTGCGGGATTTTGCAGCATACGCTCGATTGGTTTATTCTCCCCTCGCAAACCAATCCATCCGGGACGATGGGCAGCTCTTGGCCGAAACGTGCGTATTTTGGTGAATGATGAAAACTGTCCAGACTGTAAAAAGAAAAAACCGTGTACCTGTATTCAGAAGATAACTGTTGATAAGGTCCTCGATCAAATTGCCTGATACGACAATTGGATAATCGTTTAATCTCCTCATTCATAAACGGATTAAGTGCTGGTTTTCTCTCTTATGGATGGATGATGCATCTTGGGTTTTCATCAGTGATGTACGCTCTGCTTGTAGGTGTGGGAACCTTCTTGTACTATTATTATTGCGGAATAGCAGTAGGGTGGAATCATAAGTTATCGGCAATGGCACTTCTTTGCGGTGGACTTTTCGTTTATTTCTTCATTGGTCACAGTCTGAATATTGGAAAGCTTGTAACAAGCATCGGTTTTATAGGTGTTTTGTTTGTTTACCCTGTTTGGTTAAGAGAACTTCCCTTATTTAAATCAGTCGTAATCAGCTCCTGCTGGACCTTTTTCGTTCTTGTTCTCCCTATCTGGCTGAGTGCAGAAATTGAAAACCTTCCTTTTGAGGAATTAAGCCTGTTTTGGCTGCTGTTTTATGCACTCACAATCCCTTCTGATATTCGCGACTATGAAGTTGATTCTGCTTCGATGCGCACCTTGCCTCAACTTGTTGGAACGAAAACGTCCAGCATGGTAGGAATGGTCTTAATCACTTTTTTTGGACTGGGGTATTATTGGATAAGCGAGTCGATTCTACTGCTATTCTTTAGCCTGATTACCGTTCTCCTATTTGGATGGTTTTTGCGGGGAAGATCTAGAGGAATGGTCATTGCCTTGGATGCCATACTGCTGATTACAGGCATCGTTTTCCTCTTTCTATAATCAGGCGAACAAGGCCCTCAACACCTCATCGATCTTTCCACATTTAATCAGTTCGATCTTGAAGTTCTGTTGTTCAATACCCTTGTTATATTTAGAAATGATAATCTTTTCAAAGCCTAGTTTTTCTGCCTCTGCGATTCGTTGATCGATGCGATTTACGGGACGAACCTCTCCTGAAAGACCAACTTCAGCAGACAAAGCGATCCTCTTATCAATCGGCAGATCAGCATTAGAGGAGAGTACCGCCGCAACTACCGCCAGATCGATTGCCGGATCATCTACTTTGATCCCTCCTGCGATATTCAGGAAAACGTCCTTCGCTCCAAGCTTAAAACCACAGCGCTTTTCCATTACGGCTAAAAGCATGTTCAGGCGCTTACTGTCAAATCCTGTAGAAGAACGTTGAGGTGTGCCATATGCCGCCGTACTTACAAGCGCTTGAACTTCAATAAGCATCGGACGCATTCCCTCCAGAGTAGCCGCTATCGAAATACCACTTAAGGAGCTGTCTGTATTAGTAATTAGAATTTCAGAAGGATTTTCCACTTGACGCAAGCCGCTTCCAAGCATTTCATAGATGCCCAGCTCATTAGTACTTCCAAAACGGTTTTTGATTGAACGTAACAAACGGTATACATGATTTCTATCTCCTTCAAACTGTAGCACGGCATCAACCATGTGTTCCAGTACTTTCGGCCCGGCCAGCGAACCTTCCTTAGTAATATGTCCGATCAAAAAGACAGGTACATTTGTCTGTTTTGCGTAACGCAACAATTGAGCGGTACATTCGCGCACCTGAGAAATGCTTCCAGGTGAACTTTCGATCTGACTGGAATAGAGCGTTTGTATAGAGTCTATGATCAGTAATTCAGGTTGCGTTTCCTCCGCCTGTTTGAAAATGTTCTGAATGTTCGTTTCCGTAAGAATAAAACATTGTTGGTTCGCGAGTCCGATCCGTTCAGCGCGCATGCGGATCTGTTGTTCACTTTCTTCTCCTGAAACATAAAGCACTTTGATCGCAACCTCTTCCACGGCCATCTGCAAGAGCAAGGTAGATTTACCAATACCCGGTTCTCCGCCAAAAAGGATGAGCGATCCGGGAACCAATCCGGCCCCAAGGACTCGTGTGAGTTCCTTATCTTTCAACTCAATGCGCACATGTTCCTGTTGTTCAATCGTATGGATGGCCTGTGGCTTTGCATTTCGAGATGAAGTGGAGAAGGCCACAACAGAAGACGGCACATTCTTCTCAATCACTTCTTCCACAAAGGTGTTCCATTCATTACATGAAGGACATTTCCCTAGCCATTTCGGGGTCTCGTACCCACAATTCTGGCAGAAATATGCTGATTTTACTTTGGCCATGACACTTTGTAAAGTTAACAGATTTAATTAAACGATCATTATATAGTGACTATATGTTAATCATTATTTGATTATAAAAATGTCTTTTATGGGTTTCCAAGAACGTGTTTAATTTGTACAAATATTTACAAGCCCTCGTTAAAGATGTAAGACCATAACGACAAAATCAAAATGTAAACTCCACTCAACACCAACCTTCCAAGGGTGGTCAAAATAGCTGGAATTTTCACGTTCTGTCCGGAACATACCTTAAAAGACCAATGAATCTTTCTTCAGATTTAAAAGAAGAAACAATAGAAATAAGATCGTTGGTAGCACCACAATAAAAAGGTTTCTAAGACTTAAAACACCAACTTATATCTAGCTAACCAGAATAGCGACTTAATTGGTGAATGCAATAAGTTAATATAATACAGAACGATATTGTATTCTTTATTCTGTGTCAAAAATCCAGCTTTACGTTCCACCCTCTCTGTACACTAGTGCGCACTAAATTGACCATATCTTGGGCTTTCGGGAAGGATTGTTGAGGCGACTGAATGAGAAGCTCATTCCCCTTTCTTGTAATTCTGTGTGATTGAAAGAAGGTGTCTGAGACTAATTTAAATTCTTCGTTTTCAGCAGCGTGAATGTAGCGACGAAGGAGTTCTACCGCTTCATTAGAAGAGAGTTTGAAATCCGAACTTTTGACTGAAGCAAAGACATGTATCTTTTTCCGCGCTCGTGAAAAAAGCACATTCAATCGTTTGAGTCCTCCGGATTGATTTAAAGGCCCGAAGCGCATATGGAATTTACCCTCCTTATCTTTTCCATATCCGACACTGATAAGCAATACATCGCACTCGTCGCCCTGTACGTTTTCTAAGGCCTTAAAGAATAGGGTGTCCTGCTCTATTCGTTCTTCTATCAACATTTTTGAATTTGGTGAAAGATGTGTACGAATCGTTTCGAGTTGATTTTGCGAAAATGCGACAACACCAATAGTTAGGTCTGAATGAATAGATTGATCCAGCATAGTTGCTAGGACCCGAGCCTCCTTAATATTAACACCATCCGCATACACGCCATCCACGTAGTGCAATTCAACGGGTTTTTTTTCTGCATTTGCAGATGGAAATGCCCTTAACGAAGATTGGTAAAAATGCTTATTCGAGAACTGGATTAAACCGGGATGCTCACTTCGGTAATGATGTAAAAGAGGAACCGTTTTCCAATGAAAACCTGCCTGATGTAAAAGATCAGTCTTTTCATTCGCTCCAACGCTGAAAAAAGAAGAGGGCGACATTTGCTGGCTGTCACCCGCAACTACTATTCGCCTACTTCGATAGATAGTTCCGAGTGAGTTTTCAAGAGGAATCTGACTTCCTTCATCAAAAATACCGAATTCGAAGTGGTTCTTTTCCATTGGAAAAATACGTGCTGCTTGTGATGGATTACAAAGCCAGATGGGTTTTAAAATGCGAATCCATTCTATTGCTTCGGATTGATAAACAGATCGAAGAGTGGGGACGTTTCGCTTTTTTGAAAAGGCTTTAACGAGGATAGATTTTCCCTTTGTCAAACGTTCCTTGAATGCCTTTTGTTCTGCTGTCAATGTTGACGATGGCGTTCGAAGGATCTGCTGATAAGTTTCGAAAATACGTTGTTGATTTTCTTGGATTTTATTAGAGTAAACTCGTGATTCCTGTGATTGCGCATTGGCAATGGCTTCGCATTTATGAAGCAAGTCATCCGCCTGAAAGTCTTTGAGGTAAGGAAAACGAAGCAAGAATTGTTGGTAATTGGTACAAAAAACAGAACGTTGCAACGCCTCAAAAGAACCATAATGCACTAACACGCGATGTGTCTGTTCAGAAATTAAGGGAGATTCAGTTAAAATTGGACGGATCTCGGATAAGTGACACAGCACATTGTTGATAAGCTCTTTGATTAACCGTTCTTCCTTGAACTGAAATACAAGTTTGAGCTGTGTGTGCAGATCTAATAAGGACTTGTTTGAAAGGGCAAGTTGAGTTACTTTTTTCACCGGCCATTCGTTAAGTTGTTCATCTGTTAAATGAGCTTGATCGGTTATCTGCTGAAATATGATTTCGAGATAGACTTCAGGTTCTTCGATACCCAATTCGAAAAGTTCCTGTCGGCACTTAGTCAATGCATACTCTACATCAATAATTTTTTTCCTGGTATTTAGTAAGGAAAGTACATGATCAGCGGGCAATGTTGAATAGGCTGCCCATTTTCGTTTGAATCGACTTTTTGCAAAGATTCCCCTACGTGTGAAAGCGTTCTCAAGCATTTTAACTTCCTCTGAACTTGGTTTTTTAAGCCAGTTTGTATCATGATTATCATGCAATTGATGCAACTCAAATGATAGTTTCAGATATTTTTTTCGAAGTTTCAGAAATTTCTTTTGTTGCGGACTGTACTTTTTCAAAAGGCTGGAATGACGCAGATAAAGATCTGAACTTTGGTATTGTGCTGCGGCTGCAAGCTTCATGGCGTTTAGCAATTCTCCCCAGGTTTGAAAGCGGAACAGAGCAGATAGTCGTTCAAACTCATTGGACAATTCACGCAATATGTTGTCGAGTTGTTGCAGCTGTTCTATTCTCAGTGCACCGTAGTGAAATGAGCCAACGATTTGCTGTAAATTACCTTCGTAGATCCTTTCGATGATCTGCTCTTCTTTCAGCCACATTTTCATGCTCGGTAAGGCGCTGTCGAAAGAGCCACGACTCAAATCAATTCCCCGTGCCGCACAAAGGAACTCAGTGTAGGAGATTCCGCCTACTGCTTCTGGAGCATTTAATGTGTCCAACATAAGCTGAAGGTTTCCCAGCAAGGCGCTAGAGGAATCATGCGGAATAAAGTCGAACTTTCGTCCTTTTTCCAAGGAAAGCCAATTCTCCTTTAATTCACTAAGAAACTCTTTGGATGGCATTGATTCTGTAGCAATAAAAACAAAATGATCCAAATGATTAGCACGTAACTTTTTAACCAACACTTCCAGTGCAACGCGTTTTTCTGAAACGACCAGAGCTTGTTTTCCCGAATAGAGTATTTTGGCCAAAAGATTAGTTAACACTTGTGATTTACCTGTTCCCGGCGGACCTTGAATAACGGTATGTCGCAACGAAATCGAGTCTAGCGAATCCAGTTGATCTGGATCAGAAGGCTCAACAAGGCCGTCTGAAAGTTCGATGAGCTCATCGGTATTTTCTTCGGCGGTTTCACCTAACAGTTCAAGCAGGGTTTTATGTGGAGGAAGAGATTGAATCGCCTCCAGGTCGCGGAGCACATCAAAACGATGATGATGAAAATTACCAATCAGACTAATTGGTTCAATCTGTTCGAAACCCGCATTTTTAAGTTTGTCCAGAATAGTGGATGGATCATCGGATAAGGAGAGTTCGAATTCGTTTTTCAGAACTCGTAGTAACAACGGATTTACAAAAGATTGACCTTCAATGATTTCAATAAAGATCGTTTCGCTAATCTTGTCTATAGTTGCTTTACATGGGTGTAATAGTATCGGTGTTTGAATCTGATTCTTGCCATGTTTCCATTGGATAAGATGTTCTGCAAGGCACAATGGCGAAATTCCTCTTTCTTTTTCCTCTTTCCGGTTTTGATCAACAATTTGTTTGAGGATCTTATTCCTTGTTGAGAATTTTATTTCCTCTTTCGATGCTACTGAAAAGGTAAGTCCCGAGTTCACTTCCATTAGAAGGTCTCCCTTGTTTATTTGCGACGCCTGTTCTATAAGCTCGTCTAATCTTTCCTTGTAGGAACTCATAAGCGGATTAAAATTAAGAAGTTTATACGTATGAGCCTTAGGGCTTGATTTATACCATTAACAAAGATTTCTAACTTTGATCAAATTTTAAGCATGAGGGTTTTCATTTCATTTTTGATGGTAATAGCCGTAGTAGAGTCTTTTGCACAACAGAACCACATAGGAATCGTATTCGACAACTATGTCAGTTCCTATTACGCCGCCTACAACCCTTCTAGTATTGTGGATTCAAAATCAAGTTTTTCGTTATACACAAATTTTAATAGTCTGTACACCAGTAATTTTTATGCGAGGGATTATGTTATTTATAATGCTGATAATTACAAAGGACGTTTGGTGGACGGAAAGAAATCAGGTTATCTGAACAGTTCTCGTGAATCAGATATTTTTGGGCTTAAGTTTGATATTGATCATCAAAATTCTTTTTCCTACACATACCGGCTTCGAAATTTCAATAATCAGAAAGGAATACCCCAGGTTTGGAACGAAAATGCGGCAAAAGAATACCAACAGAATAGCATCAATAAAGCACAGGATATTTCAGGATTTTCTCTAGTCAACGCCCGCTTTACTGAGCACGCCTTCAGTTATGCCAGAGTGATCTTCGATAAGGGCCCTACTTTTCTTAAAGCTGGAGCCACCTTAAAAATATTGAACGGACTCAGGGCTAATTATTTCTATGCAAATAGCGGTACTATCAGCTTCGATACACCGCAAGGAGGTTTTGCGAATTTAGAAAATGTTGATTTCAGTTATGGATCAGATTTCGGAACTGCTCAAACCAAATATAAGAATCGTGGTTTAGGATTCGATCTAGGTGTGACCTACGAGATTAGACCGGAATATCAGGCACAATATTATGATATGGATGGGGAGGAGAAATTGGTGAAATATGACATGAATAAATATAAATGGAAATTTTCAGCATCGATCACTGATCTTGGGTTTATTGGATTTAGAAGAGACACAACCACCTACAATTTTACTTCACCAAATTACTTCATTGATGCGTCCGAGCTCTTTAACGTTGGCCCGGAACTAGTTGAGCAAACAGGATTTATCAATGGCGTGCTTTTGCCTTCAGGGGTAAAATCTACAGATCAACAAGATAAGTTCAGAATGAACCTCCCAACAGCAATTCATTTTGGTGCCGATTATCATTATAAGAATAATTGGTATGCTTCGTACGAAATGTCGCTTCCTCTTGGTCTAATTAAAGATCCGAATAGAGTTAAATACAGCTTTATTCACACGGTTACTCCTCGATTAGAAAAGGAAACATATTCGGTCATGATGCCCCTCTCCATGGTTGGTAACGGAAGATTTTATGTAGGTCTAGCAGGCAGGTATAGTTTCAAGCAGTATTCCACATACCTCGGATCCAATAACGTGATGTACTTGTTTGGACAAAAAGCTTCTTTAACAAGAAGCTTCTATTTTGGTTTATCATACAATATTCTTTATAAAACTCCGGATGATAGAGACAAGGATAAGATTTCTGATTGGAAGGATTTGTGTCCAGACGATCCAGGGATGCTAACACTTGCCGGTTGTCCGGACACCGATGGCGACGGAATTCCTGACAAAGATGATTATTGTGTCTTCGATCAAGGCCCCCTGACTACAAGAGGCTGTCCGGATAGCGATGGTGATGGTATTATTGATATGAATGATCGATGTCCAAATGACAAGGGTTTGGGTGTTCATTTGGGTTGTCCTGACAGAGATTATGATGGTGTTATAGACGCTGCCGATAAATGCCCGGATGAAGCAGGTATTGAATTGAACAATGGTTGTCCTTTTGAATTTCCCGATTATTGTTCCGATAGTGACGGAGATGGTATTCCCGATAAGGCAGATAAGTGCCCACAAGAGGCTGGATCTGTTTACTATTTTGGTTGTCCAATAAATAATAACAACATCAATAACATCAATTTGAATGAGAAAAAAGAACAGATCGATCCGAACCATACGGAGGCGCAGATTAAAGTTTTGAGTAACAACGACACTATACGCAATCTCATAACATCCAGAGAACAGTTGAATAAAGTGTTCAATGATAAAACGATCATGCGTGAAACAAATTTATATTTCGATGTAGATCAGGCCAACCTTATTCCAACACAGCAAGAAAAATTCAACCTATTCATAAACGACGTAGAAGTTGAAAAAGAAAAGATCTCGTTTGTGGTTATTGGTTATACTGATCGTGACGGAAGTTTAGATTATAATCTTATCCTTTCGAAAAAACGAGCAGAAACGGTGATGAGAAAAATCGTGGACGCAGGATTTTCGGAAACGAAGGTGAAGGTTTATTATTACGGAGAACGAAAAACACTTTACAAAGGATCGTATACAGACGAGCAAAAACAGATGGATCGAAAAGTAGAGATAAAAGTGATCAAAGAAAAATAATATGAGCCGAAATAATATGAAGTTTGGTACTAAGGCCATACATGCAGGGGTAAGCCCAGATCCTACCACCGGTGCGATTATGACACCCATTTATCAGACATCGACTTATGTTCAGGATTCACCCGGAGTGAATAAGGGCTATGGCTACGCACGAGGAAAGAACCCAACAAGAGAGGCCTTACAAGAGGCACTTGCGGCACTTGAGAACGGAAAACATTGTATTGCCTTTAGCAGTGGTGTGGCCGCAACGGATGCAGTTTTGAAACTACTTTCACCGGGAGATGAGGTGATCACGGGGGATGACCTTTATGGAGGAACATATAGATTGTTTACCAAAATATATGAAAAGTACGGGATAAAATTTCATTTTATTGATTTGTCCCAACCGGAGAATATTCAACCCTATCTCAATGAGAAAACGAAACTCATTTGGCTGGAAAC
Organism: Crocinitomicaceae bacterium; assembly: GCA_044340465.1. GTDB lineage: Bacteria > Bacteroidota > Bacteroidia > Flavobacteriales_D > Crocinitomicaceae > M0103. Next base: position 9,326 of record JBIITO010000068.1, read on the forward strand.
CCCAACAAATCCAACCATGCAGATTATTGATATTGAAGCATTTGCTGCAATATCAAAAGAAAAAGACCTGTTACTGGTGGCTGACAATACATTTGCTTCACCCTATCTACAAAATCCGTTGGATCTTGGTGCTGATATTGTGATGCATTCTGTGACCAAGTATTTGGGTGGGCACTCTGATGTGGTGATGGGCGCTTTGATTACGAATAGTATAGATTTGTATGAGCAACTTTATTTCATCTTGAACAGTTCAGGCGCCAATCCCGGCCCAATGGATTGTTTCCTTGTGCTGAGAGGTGTCAAAACACTTCATTTACGCATGGAAAGACATTGCTACAATGGTCGAAAGATTGCCGAATTCTTAAAAACGCATCCTAAAATCTCAAAGGTATACTGGCCGGGCTTTTCGGATCATCCCAATCACGATATCGCCAAAAAACAAATGCGTGATTTTGGGGGTATGATATCAATTGTCCTCAAAGATCCGTCTATAGAAAATACATTCAGGATAGCTTCTTCTTTTAAGATATTTTCGCTTGCTGAATCCCTTGGGGGAGTCGAATCGTTGATCAATCACCCTGCAACCATGACGCATGCTTCGATACCTAGAGCAGAGCGAGAAAAAGTAGGCGTGGTTGATAACCTTCTTCGCTTATCGGTGGGCGTGGAAGATGTTGAAGATCTTATTACTGATCTCGAACAGGTGCTTGTTTAGCCGTTGCAGCCGTGAGTTTAGTTGCCTCACTATCGTAGTGTTTATTACCTCCTTTTTTAAAATGAGCTGATTGTTTTCTTAATTTCAGCAAATTAGTTTTCGCAAGGTGTTTTTGTTTTTTGAAACAATGAATACACCTTTCAAAGCAGCTTTCAGCCGCTCAAGAATTAAATACTGATGGTTCAGCAAACCATTTTATACTTTGGTCCGTTTATAAGCTAGCTAAAACTTGTTATGATAAAACCGTTAATCCTCTTTTCTGCAGTCGTATTGTTTCTTGCCAACAAGCCATTTGCACAGAATAATGTGGTTAATCCTTCGAATACCCGCGAGGGAGAGTCTGTGGAATATTGCATTACGCATAAAAAAATGAATGAATTACTTCAAGATCCGGAATACCGAAAAGCCAGAGAGAAAGCAGAATTAGAACTTAAAGCAATGCTCACCAAAAAAGAGGCTATAGCTAAAGGTACGGTATATAAAATTCCAATTGTATTTCATGTTTTGCATAATAATGGCGCAGAAAATATTAGTGACGAGCAAATTTACGATGCGGTTAAAATTCTTAATAGAGCTTTCCGGCTTCAAAATGCTGACGCAAATGATGTGCAACCTGCTTTTAAGGGTATGCCAAGGGATGCGGAAATTGAATTCGTGCTTGCCACGAAGGATCCTAATGGAAACTGCTTCAAAGGGATTACACGAACCATTTCTCCAACTTCTTTACAAGGAAACAATCCTCCCGCACAGGTAAACGCTATAAGAAATGGAAATGATGTATACCGCGATAATTGGCCTGGTAATAAATACCTCAATGTATTTGTTGTTGGTGATGCAGGAGGAGCTGCGGGTTTCACATCAAATCCGTCCTCGTCGTCTTTTTTAAGGACAAATATGAGTAATGGCATATTTATTTTACACAACTATGTCGGCTCTATCGGCACCGGTTCTACAACACGAAGTCAAGCCCTAATTCATGAAGCAGGCCACTGGCTTAACTTAGAACACACCTGGGGGCCAAATAATGATCCTGGCCTCGCATCAAATTGTGGTACAGACGATGGCGTTGATGACACGCCTAATTGTATCGGTACAGTAAACAAATGCCCTCCAAATACCAATACCTGCAACACGATAGATGCATTTAATGGTCAAGACAACATTGACAACATCGAAAATTATATGGAATATTCGTATTGTTCTAAAATGTTTACCCAGGGACAAGTCGATAGAATGCGGGCAGCCTTATTAGTACAGTCTACCGGACGTTCCGATTTATGGCAATCCTCAAATTTGTTGGCGGTAGGGGCGAACGGCGAATTGAATCTTTGTAGAGCAGAGTTTACATCCGATAAAACCTCGGTATGTTCGGGTGGTTCCGTAACTTTTATGGATAAATCATACAATACAGCTTCCGGCTGGAAATGGCAATTCGAAGGGGGCGCTCCTGAAACATCATTGGAGCAAAATCCGGTTGTGAGATATGACAAACCGGGCATTTATTCCGTTACACTTTCCGCTTCTGATGCCACATCTTCTGATCAAGAATTGAAAACCGGATATGTTAGGGTTTTACCTCCATCGGGTTCACTTCCATTCTACGAAGATTTTGAAGAATACGCTTCCTTGTCTAATTTAAGTGCCTGGGAGTTGTATAATGAGAACAACAACAATACATTTGAGTTAGAAAAGTCTTTTGGACTTTCAGGAACAAAGTGTGCAAAACTGATTAATTTTGGGCAAACAGGCTCCAATGTAGATGAATTGATATCTTCTCCGTTAGATTTATCCAACGTTGTTGATCAGGGTGACAAGTTGACATTAAGCTTTCGGTATGCTTACCGGAAAAGAACATCCTCGGATGTAGAGTACCTTAGAATTTTTGTTAGCGACCCAGCTTCTGTATCCCAAGATTGTCTTGGAAAATTGACAACACTACGACATTCTATAAGTGGAGACGGCCTTTCTAGTCTAACATCTTCAACCTCATGGGCACCTGTTTCATCCAGCGATTGGGTAACGGTACATGTAACTACTATTTCAAAATATTATTGGATAGACAATTTTCGTTTTAAATTCCAGTTTCAAGGAAATGGTGGAAATAATATATACCTCGATGACATCAATGTTTACGTAGGGGCTCCGTCTGACAACATCGTTTTGGACATAAACGAAACGGAGGCCTTACAAGATTTACAGCTTTATCCCAATCCGGCGGATAACGAACTAAATCTCCGTTTTTCGGTAACTGAGCCTCAAAAAACAGTTGTACAGATAACGGATCTTAGTGGTAAACAAATCGAAACACAAATCGTAAATGCTGCAATGGGTACGAATCTTATATTGTTTGATGCAGCAAAATATGCTGCTGGTTCATACCTAATGACAGTATCCACGTTGGGAGGACGAAAAGTTTTACCTTTCGTGATGAAGAGATAAGCTTATCGGACAAAATTTTTAAAAGGGCTTAGGCCCTTTTTTAGTTTACAACAAAGAGTAAAGTCGACCAATCAATTCTTCTTCGTCAGACTTCATGAGTATGAAAGTAACAGGAATAGAAAGTTCCAATAATGTTTGCTCAGTACTTTTACCCCACGCCACGACCATTCTATCGGGTGCTTCATTCTTTAGAAGAAAACTCGAAATATTTGAAGGACTAGTGAAAATGTAAAGGTCGTGTTCATTGACACTTCTAGCTTCAGGAACTGTTTTGTATACCGGTACAATTTCAAGTTGTGATTCAGGAATGTATTTTA
>JBIITO010000069.1:0-12702 GCA_044340465.1 Crocinitomicaceae bacterium
GTGATTGGAGGAATCGCATTCATTTTGATCCTCTCGTGGAAACTTGCATTGATCATGCTTTCTACTGTTCCTGTGATGGCTGTAATAGCTGTTTTCTTTGGGCGATTTATACGAAAGCTATCGAAAAATGCACAGGACCAAGCCGCAACCTCCAATTCGATCATCGAAGAGGCGCTCACCGGGATTGCCAATGTAAAAGCTTTTACAAATGAATTATTCATTCTGGGTAAATACGGTAAAGCAATAGAGGATATTCGCGCGCTGAACGTAAAGAGCGGATTATGGCGGGGACTTTTTGTTTCGTTCATCATCTTTTGTTTGTTCGGTGCGATCGTCTTCATCATCTGGAGAGGATTACTTATGACGCAAGGACCACAACCGGAACTATCTCCATCCGACTTTTTCTCTTTCATCATGTATACGATTATGATGGGAGCATCCATCGGATCATTACCGGATCTATACGCTAGTATTCAGAAATCCATCGGTGCTACTGAAAATCTAATGGACATTATCGGGAAAGATGACGAAAAAACACTTTTCAAGGGCAAACTCAAACCAACACTTACAGGCGATATCGTCTTTGAAAATGTTGGTTTCAGCTATCCACAACGAAGTGACATCAGTGTTTTGAAAGGGATTTCCTTTCAAGCTAAAAAGAACCAAACCATTGCGCTCGTTGGATCTTCTGGGAGCGGCAAATCAACCATTTCGTCATTGCTTTTGAATCTATATCATATCGATTCGGGTAAGATCTTATTTGACAGTGTGGATATTCGCGAGATCGATACTGAACACCTTCGAAAACACATGGCGATTGTACCACAGGAGGTCATTCTTTTTGCCGGAAGCATCAAGGAAAACATTCTTTTTGGAAACCCGGAAGCCTCTGAAGAACAATTGATCGAAGCTGCAAAACAAGCCAATGCATGGGAATTTATTCAGTCATTCCCGGAAGGTCTAAATACACAAGTAGGCGACAGAGGCATTCAATTATCGGGAGGACAAAAACAACGTATTGCTATTGCACGAGCTCTGATTAAAGACCCAACGATACTTATTCTGGACGAAGCTACTTCAGCCCTAGATTCGGAATCTGAAAAGCTCGTACAAGATGCCTTGGAAAAACTGATGGCAGGTAGAACATCTCTTGTAATCGCACACCGTTTATCTACCATTAAGAATGCCGATAAGATACTGGTCATTCAGAATGGTATTGTAGCAGAACATGGCACGCATGACGAACTCATTCACAAGAAAGGAACATATTATAATCTTGTTGAATTACAAGGCATCGATCTCGAAAATTAACAACAACCGCTTTTTGTACAATATGTACAAGCATTCAATTTATTATGAACGAGTAGGTAGTAAAGTCTTCAATAGATAAAATCACTGTAATTTCAACTGCGCTCTTTCATCAGTTTATTCATCCAATAAGACAATACTATGACAATTACACCCGTAATGAATGCATACATAGCTAACTGATGATAGCCATCTGTATAAGCTGTCATTCGTTCAGCCAAAGTGGCATTCTCATTGGGACTAGCCATTCCTGCACCAAGCAATCCTGCAACATACTGCCCATACGCTGAAGCCAGAAACCACATACCCATCATTACTCCCCAAAGGCGTTTTGGTGATAGTTTGGTCATGAGAGAAAGTCCGATAGGCGAAAGGAATAATTCACCTATCGAGATTACGAAATAGGCGAATGTAAAGAGTCCCAACGAAGCCAAACCGGATGAATCAACGGTAAAACGGGTGGAATAAAACAGGAAAAAAGAAATTCCAAGAAAAACGAAGGCAAGACCAAATTTCACGAAATAATTGGGTTCCCATCCCCTCTTTTGTAACCAGATCCACATGATGCCTATAATAGCACTGAAGGCAATCACAAATAAGGAGTTCGACGAGTTGTTCACTACGTTCGAATCGATCGTGATACCGAGGATCTTATTGGAAAGTAACTTCTCTGCATAAAGGCTAAGCGAACCACCACTCTGCTCAAAGAAAGCCCAAAAAACGATAGACAGAAAAATAAATATGAGCGCTGCAATTAATTTCTTGTTATCCTCCCAGCTCAACAAGCGCATTTCGAAAAGCAGATAAGCAAGCGTTGCTGGACCTATGATATACATAAACATATCTGTATAATCCGTATTCGTAATCATTACATAGATGAGAGGAATACAAACAATGGTACCGATATAAACAAGTAATTGATTGCGTTTAGCTGTTTCTGGGTTGACGTTTTCCGGCTCTTTGCCGATCGGCCCTAAATTCTTACGTGTAAGGAGAAAATTGATCAATCCAAGCAGCATAAAGATACCTGAAAGTAAAAATGCGATATTCCAAGAATATACCTTACCTACATAGACACAAACTCCTCCTCCTAAAAGCGCACCTAGATTTATACCAGCATAGAATAAACTGAAACCGGCATCTCTCCTGACATCTCCGGGCTTGTATAACTCGCCAACCATTGTTGAGATATTAGGCTTGAAGAATCCTGTACCGATAATGATCAGACAGATTCCATAGAAGAAATTAGCTTTAGCATCCATACCGAGAACCGTGCTGCCCAATATCATAAGAATGCCACCCCAAAGCAGAGACCTTTGAAAACCGAGTATCTTGTCCGCAAACAAACCTCCTATAAACGTAAATGCGTAAACGAATGCCTGAATGGCTCCGTATTTCAAATTCGCATCCTGATCTGAATATAAAAGAATATTGGTCATAAATATGACAAGCATTCCTCGGTTACCATAAAAACAAAAGCGTTCCCACATCTCGGTGAAGAATAAGCTCCATATCTGTTTCGGATATTTTCCCTCAAAATTCTGGATCGATTCCAGTGTTAATTCATTTTCCATATGCATAAAAAAAAGATCCCGAAGGATCTTGAATTCTTTTAGATAAGGTTATTTTCCTTCATCACACGGTTAAGCCATTTGAGCATTAAGAACATAAGTAATGCTGCTCCCATTACCAAACCGAAATTCAAAAGGAAGAAATTTTCCTTTTGAGGAATTGTTTCCCATAAACTAGACAACATACCGGAAAGTTTATTGCCTACAGAGATCGCTAGGAAGAATCCTCCCATCATCAATGCCGTTATACGTGGAGGCGAAAGTTTGGAAACCAATGAAAGTCCCATCGGAGATAAGCACAACTCACCAATCGTAACAACACCATAGGAGGCAAACAACCATAATGAACTGGCTTTGGCAGACAATCCATTGGTCGCATAAACCGCCCCAACCATTACTAATGCAGATAGCGCTGTAATAACCAAACCGATGGCAATTTTTGTCGGTGTGGACGGTTCACGATTTCTTCTTCTCATGAAACCAAAGAATCCAACCACCACTGGGGTTAGCGTTACTACCCAAAAAGGGTTGATCGATTGGTAAAGTTCCGTAGAGTACAACTTGAGGTCTTTACCCTTTGCAGGTACTTCATTAGCCGGGAGTGTTTCGAAGTACTTACGGGATTTTTCCAATTGAGAAATCTCTTCTGAAAATTTGCCCTTTGCTATAATTTCCTCTTGAGACACTGCAGGCATATTATCTTCTATTTTACGCAAAGAATCTATAGTTTGAAAGAAAGTCTTTTCATCTGCCGAAACTAAATCATTATTGATCACTACCTGGGCCATCCCCATTTTGTCAGCCACACTTGCCACACCTTCTGACATATTCCTATTCGTATGATCTTCAGCCCAAACCGTAAGTGCATCTCCATTCTGATGAAAGATCGCAAAGAACAAAATCACACATGCAAAGACCGCTAATAACGCTTTGATCGCTCGACTTTCTTTAGCCTCAGCAGTAAACGCCAAATAAACAAAAAAACCAATCACAGGTAAACAACCTATGATGAATGCATCATTGGTGTCAGAACCAAGGAAGTTGCCCGGAATAATATATCCAAGTACCCCAAACAGAAACATGGGTAGTACTGTGTAACTTAGTATTTTGATAGTAGACATGTCACCTTCCTGAACAGGCTTAACAATATCTACATGTTTAATATGCTTCGTGCCTAAAAGAAAGATTCCTACTCCGACAAGCATACCAACCCCAGCTGCAGCGAAGGCGTGTCCCCATCCGTAATTGATACGCATAAATGCAGCCACGAAATTACAGATGAAGGCACCAATGTTAATCCCCATATAAAAGATGTTATAACCTGCATCTTTCTTATCCTTCATGTCATCAGAGCTATACAAGTTTCCAACGAGCGTTGAAATATTGGGCTTAAAAAACCCATTTCCTAGAATAATAAGGGCAAGGGCAATGTAAAAAGTCGTTAGAGAATGTACCGCAAGCATAAAATAACCGGCAGACATCATAATGCCCCCAATAATAATCGAACGTCTGTAACCCAGAATACGGTCAGCCAACAAACCACCAATAAACGGAGTGAGATAAACCAAACCCAAATAGGTTCCATAGATATCAGATTTTGTCTGACCATCGAAGCCCATACCACCATTGTTCCAACCATCAATCATGTAAAGAGAAAAGATCCCTAGCATCAAGTAGTACCCAAAACGCTCCCACATTTCAGTTCCAAACAAATACCACAAGCCTTGGGGATGTCCTTTTTGATCCTTGTTTTCCATATAGTTTAAATAGTTATGAGCGTGAAAATAGAAAATTATCTTTAATAATTGGTATTTTGATGAATATCTTCGTACACATGTATTTCGATGCTCACACTCATAATCCTGATGCTAACAGTAACGCAGTGATCCAATTTGTAGACTTCGCAAAAACAGATAGATATTATTCCGTTGGAATACATCCGTGGGATGCAGCAGATACAACCTTTGATATAGATAATGTTAGAACACTTGCCCTACTGCACAATTTCGCTGCGATCGGTGAGACCGGTTTGGATAAACACGTTAAAAATGATTTTTTTTCGCAAGTAAAAAGTTTTGAAGCGCATATTGCATTATCGGAAGAAATGAATTTGCCACTCATCTTACACTGCGTAAAAGCCTGGCCTGAGGTACTTAAAATCAGAAAAAGATTGAAACCAACCCAAAAATGGATATTTCATGGATTTGCCAAATATACTCTTTTGGAAGAGGTCCTAAAAGAAAATATACTGATCAGTTTCGGCAAGGCGATTCTTCAGGAACCACTGCTGGCGCAGGCACTCAGGATAGTACCCAATGAAAAATTACTTTTTGAAACGGATAATTCGGGAATATCCATTGAAAATATCTACAAAAGAGCCGCAGAAATAACTGCAATGGAATTGGAAGAACTGAAAGATCTGATCGCAACGAATTTTAAGCAAACATATACAAAATGGCACATTGGTTAGAACGAACTGAACTGCTTTTGAGTCAGGATAAAATGGAACGCCTTGAAAACGCTCACGTTCTCATTGTTGGATTAGGCGGTATCGGATCCTTTGCAGGCGAATTTATTGCAAGAGCTGGTGTTGGCAAATTAACCCTTATTGATGGGGATGTTTTCGATCCGACAAATAAAAATCGACAATTGACTGCACTCGACTCAACGATCGGTAGAAATAAAGCGGCAGTTCTAGCAGAGCGATTGCGAGATATTAATCCTGACATCGAGTTGAATATACTCGAAGAATTCGTCATGCCCGAACGCGTTTGGAAAATCCTCGAAGAATTCCAACCCGACTACGTAATGGACTGTATCGATTCAGTCACTCCTAAACTAGAATGGATTATTGCCTGCAAACGAATGAAAATCAAATTAATATCGCACATGGGAGCAGGCGGAAAAATAGAACCTTCATGTGTGCAAGTTGTTAATCTCGAACGTACCCACAATTGTAAACTGGCAGGTCATATCAAAAAGCGTCTAAAACGACAAAATATCAGTTTAAAAGGTGTTAAGGCTGTTTTTTCTTCCGAATTACAACAAAAGCAATCACTAAAAATGACTAATGGATTAAATTTCAAAAAATCTTTTTACGGGACTGTATCCTACATGCCTGCCCTATTTGGTTTGCATGGTGCAGCAGAGGTTATTCGATATCTTTCCACAAGGAATCGAGTAAAAGAGAATTAATCTTCCCTGTTCTTTAATTGTTAATTTTGAAGAATGTTCATTTTAACTTTTAAAAAGTTTCATTTATTCATTTTTCCGGCTTGTATCTTTTTATTTACTTCATGTGAGAACAAACCGTACAAAAAAGTAACTAGTACTGATCCATTTATCGATTCTTTATTCGATAATCACAGCTACTCAAACATCAGTCGTATTCGCACCCATCACTTAGATCTGGAAATCGACATTAACTTTGAAAATCGAACTGTTTATGGTGTCGCAAGGCACCTCATGAAAAATTCAGGCACAGACACGGCCATCTTTGATTTAAAATTACTTGACATTCAGAAAGTCACCACTGGACCAAAAGGCAACGAAAAAGAAGCTGACTTTGTGATTGGCCCATGGGACAAAGACTCCATTATGGGGCAGCCTTTGATGGTTAAAATTGATACGAAAACCACACGAATTAATATTTACTATAAGACGACCGAACGATCAGAAGCATTGGATTGGTTAGATCCTGAATTTACAACAGGAAAAAAACAACCGTTCATGTATTCGCAGGGTGAAGCTATTTTAACACGCTCATGGATTCCGCTACAAGATTCGCCTGCAAACAGACTAACCTACAATGCCTCTGTGCATGTTCCAGAGGGGACTATGCCGGTTATGAGTGCTCTCAATCCGAAAAAATCTGAATCAGATAATACCTATGAATTCAAAATGGATCAAGCGATCCCTAGCTATCTGATTGCCATTGCTGTTGGGAATCTGACTTATCATAAATTAGGTGAAAACTGCGGTGTCTATGCCGAACCCGAACTTATTAATGCTTGCGCTCATGAATTTGTTGACCTACCTAAAATGATCAGTGCAGCAGAATCATTATACGGAGAATACCCATGGGGACAATATGACTTGATCGTACTGCCTTACTCTTTCCCTTTTGGAGGGATGGAAAACCCGAAACTCACTTTCGTAAACCCAACAATTTTAACTGGCGATCATTCACTGGTTTCACTTGTTGCACATGAACTTGCTCATTCATGGTCAGGAAATCTCGTGACAAACCGTTCGTGGGATGATTTTTGGCTGAATGAAGGTTTTACAGTTTACTTTGAGAATAGGATTATGGAATCCCTTTATGGTAAGGAAATTTCAGATATACTCGCAAAAATTGAATTTCAGGAACTTCAAGATGCGATAGCACACATTTCAAAAGGTAAGCACCCTGAAGACACCAAATTGAAATTGAATCTTAAAGGAAGAAATCCGTATGATGGAATGACTGATATAGCCTATGTTAAAGGTGCTTTCCTTCTTAAAACGCTCGAGCGCGACCTAGGAAGAGAGCGTTTCGACAAGTTTTTGAGAAATTACTTTAAAACTTTCTCTTTTAAAACGGTGAATTCAGAGATTTTCCTAGATTACCTTAAGAAAAACCTCCTTGAACCGAATGATTTTGATTTTAATGCAGAAGAATGGATTTATCAAGAAGGAATTCCGAAAAATTGTTATGCTGTAAGTTCATCACGGATGGAGCGCATGCAATGGCTCGCAAAGAGATTTTCAAAAGGTGAAGATATTTTCAACGAGATCAAATGGGTCAAAGTGAAGGGTAAAAAAAAGCTTAAAAAACAGATTAATAAACTCGAAAGAAGCAAATATATAACGCAAGAATGGCAAGCTTTTATCCGCGAATTACCCGAAGACATCAACCCTAAGCTTATGAAAAAACTAGATTACGAACTCAATTTCCGTGATTGGGGAAATTCAGAAATCATGTGCGAATGGTATGTTCTTGGAATCAAATCCGGTTATAAGGAATTGCGTCCATCTATCGCTAGATTCCTCAAGAAGGTTGGAAGAAGAAAATATCTGATACCCATATACAGTGCGCTTTCAGAACATCCGGATGACTCAAAATGGGCCAAAAAAGTGTTTGATGAAGCACAAAATACTTATCACTATGTTTCCAAAAGTAAAGTAGAGCAATTGCTCAATGTAAGAAAGTAGTCTAGATCAAAGCTTAAGAGACCCGAGCTTTTCCTCTAAAACGGTAATCTTCTCCAACGCATCTGACTCCTTTTTTCGCTCCATTGCCACCACTTGTTCAGGTGCACCTGACATGAATTTGTCATTCTGCAACTTCTTCTGAACACTTAAAAGGAATCCTTTCATATAATTTAGTTCTTCTTGTAACTTCTTTTGCTCGGCTTCTAAATCAACAGAATCACCAAATGGAATGAAATATTCATTGGACAGCACCAGAAACGAATTGGCATTTCCTATTTTTTCTGACTGATATTCTAATAAAGATAAATTACCCATTTTAACAATAACCGAGTCAAAAGCGGTATCTAATTCGCCGTTTTTCTTAATAATTAATTCCAATTTCACTTTAGACGCTATTGTGTTTTGCTTACGCACATTACGGATATTGGTTATTACCTCATCGGCCACTTCGAACTGAGCAAGAAGTTCTTCATTGATAGCACCAACAACTGGCCAATTCGAAATAATTATGTCTTCTCCTTCTTGACGTGCTCGGATCAGATGCCACAATTCCTCTGAAACGAATGGCATGAATGGATGCATTAATTTGAGGATCTGTTCGAAAAAGTTTTTAGTTGATTCAAGCGTTTTGCTGTCGATCGGTTGCTCGTATCCTGGCTTGATCATTTCCAGATACCAAGAACAGAAATCATCCCAAACGAGTTTATAGATTGCCATCAATGCTTCGGAGATACGGAACTTATCAAACAGATCATTGATCTCCGAGAGCGCTTTATTGAATTTGGACTCAAACCAATCGATCGCAACTACAGAAGATCGTGGCTGCTCCATATCTTTCACTTCCCATGAACTAACCAAGCGATAGGCATTCCAGACTTTGTTGGTGAAATTGCGCCCTTGTTCACACTGTGAACTGTCAAAAGGAAGATCATTCCCTGCAGGAGACGAAATGAGGATACCCATTCGCACGCCATCAGCACCGTACTGCGCTATCAAGTCAAGTGGATCCGGAGAGTTACCAAGTGACTTCGACATTTTCCTGCCTAACTTATCGCGCACAATTCCCGTGTAATAAACATTCTTAAACGGTAATTCCCCCATGTATTCATACCCTGCAATAATCATCCGTGCTACCCAGAAGAACATGATCTCAGGAGCTGTAACAAGGTCATTGGTTGGGTAATAATATTTGATCTCTTCATTTCCAGGTTGCGTCAAACCATTGAAAACAGAGATCGGCCACAACCAGCTAGAGAACCAGGTATCCAAGACATCTTCGTCTTGTCGGAGTTCTGCTGCGCTCATGTTTCTTCCGGATTTTTCTGAAGCCAGTTTCACTGCTTCTTCAATCGTTTTAGATACAACAAATTCGTCCGCTCCGGAACCAAAATACCATGCAGGAATACGATGACCCCACCACAACTGTCGAGAGATGCACCAATCCTTGATGTTTTCCATCCAATGTCGATAGGTATTCTTAAATTTCTCCGGATGAAAACGAATGTTTCCATTCATGACATTTTCCAAAGCAGGTTGAGATAATTCTTTCATATCCACGAACCATTGCAAGGAAAGTTTTGGCTCGATCACTGCATTTGTGCGTTCAGAGAAGCCAATCTTGTTAATATGATCTTCTGTTTTAACAAGATAACCTTTATCGTAAAGCTCTTTCTCGATCGCTTTGCGAACTTCGAAACGGTCCATTCCTTCGAAATGCATCCCTTGGCTATTCAACGTTCCATTATCGTTAAAGATATCGATCGTTTCAATCCCATGTTTTTTGCCAAGTTCATAATCATTGGTGTCATGAGCAGGAGTAACTTTCAAACATCCGGTACCAAATTCCATATCGACATACTCATCCAGAATGATCGGAATCGTTCGATTTGCAATAGGCACGATCGCATGCTTTCCATGCAAGTTCTTAAAGCGCTCATCATTTGGATTGATGCATATGGCTGTATCTCCTAAAATCGTTTCTGGTCGCGTAGTAGCTATGGTTAACCATTGGTCAACACTTGCTGCGACCTTATAACGCACATAAAACAACTTAGAATTGACCTCTTTATGGATCACTTCCTCATCTGAAAGTGCCGTCAACGCCTCCGGATCCCAGTTCACCATTCGCACGCCGCGATATACTTTTCCTTTTTTGAAAAGATCAATGAACACATCAATGACAGATTCGGAATATTCAGGGTTCATAGTAAAGTCGGTACGGTCCCAGTCGCAGGATGCTCCAAGCTTTTTCAATTGTTCCAAAATGATCCCCCCATGTTTATCCTTCCATTCAAAGGCATGTTTCAAAAATTCATCCCTCGTAAGATCTGATTTCTTAATGCCTTCCTGACGCAGTTTCTGAACCACCTTTGCCTCTGTAGCAATTGACGCATGGTCAGTTCCGGGAACCCAACACGCATTTTTTCCAAGCATGCGTGCGCGCCTAACCAATACATCCTGTATGGTATTATTCAACATATGCCCCATATGCAATACACCGGTTACATTCGGCGGAGGAATAACTACGGTATATGGTTCACGATCATCCGGAACGGATCTGAAATATCCTTTTTCCATCCAGTATCCATACCATCTATCCTCTGCTCTACCAGGCTCATATGTCTTTGGGATATCCATTTTTGCTTCTTTTTTTTGAGGGCTCAAAGATAAGCATTTGGATTGGGCATTCAGAATTTTGGATTCGGGATTTCATCAGTATAATTTGAGGATTCAAGGATTCGATAAGTAGAAGATACGACGATTTGAAAATTTTAAGTTGTTAAATTTTCTGTTAGCAGCAATTGACGAAATCTTTTAAACCAAGGCCTTTCGTCCTGAAGTACCAATAAAAGTATCTTTGAAAGAAAAAATCAATGCGCAACTTTTTCAACCTCATCATAATTTCATTATCTATTCTTTTTCATTCTTGCTACAAAAGGAAATCCGTTGACCTAGTGGTTCACAACGCAGATATTCATATCATGGATGATGCAGAACATACTGCCGAGGCGATGGCCATCAAGGATGGAAAAATCATAGAAGTGGGTCCCGAAAGACAAATCCTGAACAAATACGACTCAGAGGAAGAAATAGATGCAGAAGGAAGACCGATCTATCCTGGATTTACAGACTGTCACGGACATCTCCTATCCTATGCGCAACAAAAATTAAGTTTAGACCTGTCAGGTTGTCGTTCGATGGATGAATTGATATTAAGGGTTGAAAGATATCAATCGCGTTATCAACGAAAATTCATACTTGGAAGGGGTTGGGATGAATCGCTTTGGTCAAATGATTCCTTTCCAGATAACAAAAAGCTTAATCAACTTTTTCCAACTATACCTGTTTGTCTAAGTCGAGTCGATGGACATACAGTACTTGCAAATGAAGCTTGTTTGAAATTAGCAGGAATCACTTCTCGGACTCAAATCGAAGGTGGGGTGATCGTTTTAAATCAAAAAAATAAGTGCAGTGGACTTTTAGTCGACAGAGCAATTGATCCCGTTCTTTCCAGGCTTCCGAATTTTCCAGAAAATGAACTTATTGCAGCAATAAAAGAAATAGAAGAAGAACTCTTTCAATATGGAATAACTGGAGTACATGAGGCCGGAATAGCATTCGAAGATATTGCTCTGTTCCGAAAACTCATTAATCAACACAATTTTAAATTGAATGTTTATGCCATGCTCAAACCGAGTAAAGAAAACATTGATTTTGCAAAACGAAAAGGAATATATACCTACAAAAATCTGTTAATCCGTAGTTTCAAAGTATTGGCTGACGGTGCGCTGGAGTCTCGCGGAGCTCTGTTGAAAAAATCTTATGAAGATCAGCATCAACACTTCGGGGTGTTAACAACACCGATAGATGAATTAAAGAAAATCGCGGGAATATGCGAAGAGACCGGTTACCAAATGAATACACATGCCATTGGTGATTCGGCAAATGCCATTATACTCCATCTTTACGAACGAATTTTTGAATTAAACAAAGATCACCGTTGGCGCATCGAACATGCTCAAGTGGTTGATAAAGAAGACTTTAATTTGTTCGCGAAACATGGCATTTTCCCATCGGTACAGCCCATACACGCAGTTAGTGATCAACAATGGGTCGTGCAACGTATTGGAAGGAAGCGTATGATTGGTGCCTATGCCTATCACACTTTAATGGAGCAATATGGGATGCTGGCAATCGGTACTGATTTTCCCGTAGAGTCAATTGACCCTTTCCTGAATATACATGCGGCAGTTAACCGAAAAAATGCAGAAGGAACACCCCCTTCAGGATTCTATCTGAAAGAACAGATTACGCTTTCAGAATGTCTCAAAGGTATGACAAGTTGGGCGGCCTTTGCTTCATTTCAGGAAAATCAGTTGGGAACGCTTGAAAAGGGTAAAGATGCCACCTTTAGTATCTTCGAAAACCCCATCACCATTAGTTCAGCTTATAAACCCAACTTCTCACGACTGACCATGATAAAGGGCAAAAAAGTATACTGTATAGAATAAATATCAGAATGAAGGACAGGAGATTGTTTTGAACGATACGGGTTTCTTCTTACAAGTCATATTCAGTCCCATCGATATCTCATGAGATCCTCCTGAGACTCCATTATTAAGTTTCGATA
>JBIITO010000070.1:0-12689 GCA_044340465.1 Crocinitomicaceae bacterium
CTAAAGTAAACAGAAATTGAAAAAAATCATTACCATCCTTGGGGCACGTCCTCAGTTCATCAAAGCAGCGGCAGTTTCTTCTGTTTTTGGAAATCATTTTGACGAGATTCTAGTGCACACAGGTCAGCATTACGATGCGAATATGTCAGATGTTTTCTTTGATGAGTTGGGTATACCACATCCTAAATATCATTTGAATGTTGGATCTGGCTCGCATGGTGCAATGACCGGAGCGATGCTTGCGGCTATTGAAGATGTCTTATTAGTTGAAAAACCTGATTTTGTGATGGTTTATGGCGATACAAATTCGACCGTAGCCGGTGCATTGGCAGCTTCCAAATTGTTGATTCCAGTGATACACGTTGAAGCTGGATTGCGTAGCTTCAATAAAGCCATGCCGGAGGAGCAGAACCGAATTTTAACTGATCATATTTCAGATTTGTTATTTGTACCAACACAAACTGCAATTGATAATCTCTTACGTGAAGGAATCAAAAAAGGGGTGCACAATGTAGGTGATGTAATGTACGACGGAATTTTGCATTTTAGTAAGATCGCTCAAGAGAAAAGTCGCATTTTGGCAAGTTTAGAAGTAACGGAAAATGGTTACTTGTTGTGTACCATTCACCGTGCTGAGAACACGAACGATATTGAACGTCTGAAGGGAATTGTGAAAGGATTAAATGATTCTGGAGAACAAATTGTACTTCCATTGCACCCGCGCACTCAGAAGTATTTGAATGATTATCAAATCGAGTTGGGGGCGAATATCCGCGTTATAGAACCGGTAGGATATCTCGATATGGTGCGCTTAGAAGCAGGGGCTAAAAAGATCGTTACCGATAGTGGAGGCGTACAAAAAGAAGCTTTCTTCTTAGCAAAACCATGCATCACTATGCGCGACGAAACAGAATGGGTTGAAACGGTGGAGAATGGTTGGAATATCATTGTAGGAGCTGATGCAACAAAGATCGCTGAAGCTATACGATTCTTTGAACCAAATGCCGAGCGTAAAGCCTATTTTGGGAATGGAACTGCAGCAGCGCGAATGGTAGAACTTATCAAGAAATTCTAAGATGCGCTTACTGATCCTGACGCAATATTATCCTCCCGAGATCGGTGCTCCGCAAAACAGATTACACGAACTAGCAATTCGTTTGAAATCAAAAGGGGTAAATGTAGAGGTACTGACAGCCATGCCGAATTATCCAAAAATGGAAATTCAAGAAGGATATGAAAGTGGCCAGATTCGTGAAGAGATCATCGATGGGATTCCAGTTCATCGCGCTAAGATCTATGTGTCCACATCCAAATCAATCATTAAACGGTTATTAAACTATTTCAGTTTTGTTTGGACATCTTATTGGCGTGGCCGTAAGTTGGATCAGTTCGATTACTTGATGGTAGAATCGCCGCCCTTGTTTTTAGGGTATTCAGCTATGCGTTTGTCCAAGAAGTTGCGTGCTAAATTGATCTTTAACGTTTCGGATCTTTGGCCTGAAAGTGCAGAGAAATTAGGTCTTGTTACCAACAAGTATTTATTGGGAATGGCCTATAAATTGGAGGCTAAATGTTATAGAAAAGCTTATTTAGTTACCGGTCAAACAATGGGAATCGTCGAGGATATTTCAAAACGATTTCCTGAAGTCCCAACATACTGGTTACCCAATGGAGTTGATCTAACTTTTTACGATCGTACAAAATACAATTCAGGTAAATACCGGGAAAAACATGGTTTTAGTAAAGATCAAAAGTTGTTTTTCTATGGGGGAGTTATTGGTTATGCACAGGGATTGGATGTTATTTTAAACGTGGCATCATTTTTCAAAGATAATTCAGAAGTTCAGTTTGTGCTACAGGGGGCAGGTCCAGAGAAAGAGCGATTGGTTGAGCTCAAAAGACAACTTGGGTTAAACAATGTCCATTTTATTGCGCCTGTTACTAAACAAGAAATGCCTGAAGTTTTGATGGACGTAGATGCTGCCATTATTCCTTTGCGGAAGCTAGAATTATTCGAAGGTGCGATCCCCTCAAAAATATTCGAAACCTTGGCAATGGAGATCCCCATTCTCCTTGCTGTTAAGGGGGAGGCTCGGGCTCATTTCGTTGATAAAGCAAATGCAGCCATGCCAATTGAACCGGAAGATGCACAAGATCTCATTTCAAAGATCCAATTCTTTTTAGAAAATCCTGAAGAAATGAGACAGATGGGTAAAAACGGAAGATTGTACGCATTAGAACATTTTGACCGAAATTTAATTGCTGCGAAGTTCTTGACTCAGATAAAGGGTTGAGATATTGAAGAATCGACAGCGCATTATTTTCATAATACATTTTATCTTTACGCCATTAGGATTTGAAGTATGATTCCATTTTCTCCGCCACGTATTGACCAGAAAGTCATTGATGAGGTTACTGCCGCGCTTACATCCGGTTGGATCACGACAGGTCCGCGCACGAAATTGTTTGAAAAACAGTTGACTGAATACTGTGGGAATAAGTGCACTGTTGCTGTAAGTTCTTGGACTGCAGGAATGGAGTTGTTACTTCGCTGGTGGGGAATCGGACTAGGTGATGAGGTGATCGTGCCTGCAATCACTTATTGTGCATCTGCCAATGTTATCGTTCATACGGGTGCAAAACCAGTTATGGTGGATGTTCTTCCAGGAAAATTCATCTTGGATACCGATCAATTAGCGGGTCTCATCACAGAACGAACAAAAGCGATTATGCCTGTTGATATTGCAGGGTTCCCATGTGATTACGATGCAATTTATAAATTGGTAAATGACCCTTCAGTGAAAGCTAAATTTTCACCGAATAGTGATTTACAGCGTAAACTGGGAAGAATTCTCATCGCTGCAGATGCTGCGCATTCATTCGGGTCAACGTACAAAGGCAAACGATCAGGGGCTTTGGCAGACGTGACTTGTTTTTCTTTTCATGCGGTGAAAAATTTGACTACTGCCGAAGGTGGAACGATGAGTATCAATTTACCGGATGGCTTCGATCACGAGGCTATTTACAAAGAGTTGTGCATGTTGAGTTTGCACGGTCAAAGCAAAGATGCGCTGGCGAAAACTCAAAAAGGGAATTGGCGTTACGACGTCGTTGTACCCGGGTATAAATGCAACATGACAGACATCCAAGCAGCAATTGGATTGGTGGAATTGGAGCGTTTTCAGGAAAACTTAGATCGCAGAAAAGCAATTTGTGAAGCATATAACGATGGGTTTTCTAATGAGTCCTGGGCAGTTCTTCCGCAAATGAAGGATGCGGATCGTGAAAGTTGTTACCACCTGTATCAGTTGCGCATTGGTGGTGCTTCAGAAGCGCAGCGGGATGCGATCATGCAAGCGATCTTCGATCAGGATGTTTCTGTGAACGTACACTTTCAACCGTTGCCAATTTTGACGGCCTACAAAAATCTAGGTTATAACATCTCGGATTACCCTCAAGCTTGGTCCAGTTATGAGAATGAGATCACCTTGCCGGTGTATTTCGATTTGACGGATGAACAGGTTCAGATGGTAATCTCAGAGGTAAAAAATGCCGTGAAACAAGTACTTGGATGAAACGTGTCTTCGATATAGTTTGCTCCATGATCATTTTGCTGTGTTTCCTCCCTTTTGGGTTGATCATTGCTTTGTTGATTGTCTTGGAAAGTCGGGGAGGAGTATTCTATCGGCAAACGCGTGTAGGCAGATTTGGAAAGCCATTTAAACTTTGGAAGTTCCGCACCATGCGACCAAATTCTGATAAATTAGGAACACTGACGGTAGGAATGCGCGATCCACGAATCACCCGAGTTGGTTGCTTCATCCGAAAAACGAAAATGGACGAATTTCCTCAATTTTTAAATGTTTTAGTGGGAGATATGAGTATTGTTGGTCCAAGACCGGAGGTGAAGGAATTTGTGGATCTGTACACAGCAGAACAACAAAAAATACTCAGAGCTAAGCCAGGAATTACTGATTATGCTTCCTTAGAGTATTTTAAGGAAAACGAACTTTTAGGCAAAGCAGTTGATCCACGAAAAACCTACATTGAAGAGATCATGCCAGCCAAGATCGAACTGAATATGAAATACCTTAATAATCAGGGTTTTGCTCAAGATGTGCTCATCATGTGGCAGACATTCCTAAAGATCATTAGCTAATTCACAATCAGCGCAAGGGCTAATCCAAGAATTACCGCTCCGAGCTTAATCAGATTTACGCGGTGATTTTCTGAGGTTTCGAAGATGATCGTTGTAGATATATGCAAGAACATTCCCACTACAATAGCCAGAATTATATGCGGATCGACAAAAGAAAGCACGGGAAGGTCAAATAGTCCAATCACAACGCCTAGTGGTGTCATGATTCCAAATAAAATGAGTACGAACCATGCCTGAATAGATTTGAGTTGTGTATTTACTAGCAAGGTCATTAATGCTATCGAAACAGGTAGCTGATGGAATAAAATCCCCATTAAAAGTGAATTACCATGGTCGTGATGTAGGTGAGATGAAATTAAGCTTTGATTCAATTCATTCCCAAGAGGTATACCTTCGAGAACTGAATGAACAGAAAGAGAAATAAAGAGTCCCCAAGGCATTTTTTGTCCCTCGTGAACATGTACGTGCCCATGCTCGATTCCACCTGAGAAAAACTCAAGCAATAACTGTATCAAAAATCCCAGAAGAATAAACATTCCAATGGAATCATTTCCGTCTTCATAAAGTTCAGGGATAAAGTGATTGAAAGCGATCGACAATAGGAAGCCACCGCTGAAAGCAAGCAATACTTTGATGATTTGGGTCTTGTTTGATCTGTGAAGGAAAGAAACAAAAAATCCGCCCGCAACAACCGAAAATAAGAGCAAGGAAAATACGATGATCGCTTCCATCAAGATTTTTTCGCAATTAAGATCAATCTGTCAGATGTTTCAGGATCAAAATACGCCAGATCGAAGTTGCCAAAAGTACGAATAATCTCAAATCCGTGCGTTTCAAGTAAAATGTTAAAATCCGAATACATTAAGGCCTGAACCTTTTCAGTGAAGTCAAATTCTTTTCCCTGATCTGAGAAACGGATATGTTTGTAGATGTGTGAACCATCGTATTCACGTTCAATACGAAATTCGATTCCATCAATAGTTTTCTTTTCCTTTTCAACCAATTCATTAATGACTCGATTCGAATTCATGAAATCGATGACTAAAAGTCCATTTTCTTTAAGCATTTCATGAATGGCTAAAATTACTCTCGCGTTATCTTTCAGATCATCAAAATAACCGAAACTAGTGAAAAGATTCAATATCGTGTCGAATTCACTGGTCGTAAATGGAACTCGCATATCCTGAACGCTGAAATGCAAGTTTTCATGTTCAAATTTCTTGGCAGATACAATACTATTTGCTGAAAGATCTACTCCTGTTACATCATGTCCATAATTTGCCAGTGTAAGAGAATGGCGTCCTTTACCGCAGGCGAGATCAAGCAATTTTGAATTATTTGGGAGTTTCAGTTCAGAAATCAGGTTGCTAATGAATAAACTTGCCTCTTCGTCATTCCGGTTTTGGTAGAGCAAATGGTAATAATGGGAATCAAACCAGGTTTCAAACCACTCCTTCTTTTTCATGATGTAAAGGTACTTTTTCTTTGGCGGTTAAAAGGTATTTCTAATTTCATGATAGTTGAATGAGCTGTAATTTCCTATATTTGAAGCAATAAATTGACTAAGACTTACAACTATTTTCAAACATGATCTGCCCAGAGAGTAAGAAAATGCTCCGAGAATTAGGTTCAGCTCAATCTTCAAAAATTGGGTGTGACATTCGGTTAAGGCATAGTCACAGGGATCGAAAACCCTATTTTTGTTGAGGAAAAATTATTGTTTAACCCAAAAGTTGCATTTGTGACTTGAATTCAGCATCAAATGAATGGAAAATTTACACTTTGAGGCTACCTTAAATACGCCGGAAGTATCTTTTGACGCAGAAAATGGCAAACTGTTTCTGAAAGGAAGGTCAATTTCAGAAAATGCAATGGAGTTCTACAAACCGCTTGGTGATTGGGTCGAGTCTTATATTCGTCAGCCGAAGTCAGAAACGAAAATTGAAATATCATTGGAGTATATTAATACAACATCTTCGAAGTGCTTTATTGATTTATTCAAGAAATTGGAAGGATTGAATGGTGGTGCTTCCTCGGTATTAATTTACTGGTATTACAAGGAGGAGGACATGGCTGAGATTGGTGAGGATTATCAGGCAATTATTAATTTGCCATTCAAAATGATTGAGATAAACTGAGGCGAATTTCATGAAAAAAATAGGGATAACTGGAGGGATCGCTTCAGGAAAGTCGCTGATATGTAAAATTTTGGAAGAGATAGGCTATCCTGTTTTTTATTCCGATCGTATGGCCAAAAACCTCATTCAATCAGATCAATTTCTTAAGGAACAACTTCAATTAATTTTAGGGGAAGAAGCGTATTCGGATGATAGACTGAATAAAGCTTTCATTGCATCAAGAGCATTCAAAGATCCGACCATCCTGGAAAAAATGAATCAAATCATTCATCCTGCTGTGCGTCGTGCATTTGATATCTGGTGCGAAAAACAAAATAAGGTCATCGTTTTCAATGAAGCGGCGATCCTATTCGAAACGGGAGCATATCTAAAGTTGGATGCAACATTGTTAGTGACAGCTCCTATGGAGACAAGAATACGGAGAGCAATGTTGAGGGATAAGTCAAATCGGGAAGAAGTAGTTCAGCGAATCAGCAGACAATGGTCAGATGAACAAAAAATTCCGTTGGCAACATTTGTATTGAATAATGATGAGGAAACCCCTATTTTAAAGCAAGTAGAAGATTTTCTTATGTACCTTAACTGATTAGTCTACTTCTTCGAAATCATCGAATCCCTCATCTTTTTTACCATTCGAAACGTACAAGTTCCTGGACGCCTGAATAAACGGCCTTCCGGATAGAATATACATCACCCCATTGATCATTTTTGTGATCATACCAATTAAGAAGAAAAACCCAATCACTTTGAAGATAAAACCTATAATTGCAGTTTCTTCAATGTCAGTAATTGAACTCCTGAACCATTGGGAAATAGGATTATAGGCTAGTTCAGGGTAGAACGTAAATCCTATAAACAACAACACTGATATACCAATTAAAAAGGATTCTGCTTTCGGGTTAAAGAGGTTGTTTCGGGGTAATCCCGGTATATTCGAAAAGAAAAGAAGACGATTTTGTTCTTTTTGAAATTTTCCGATAAAATAAGTCAGTAGGACGAAGGAAGCCATTATCAGATTGTAATTTGATATCTGCCCGTTTTCAAGATCCGCACAGAAGAGAAAAGTTACATCCGTAAGAAATAGATACTTTACTGATTTTATTAGATATTCTTCAATGATCGTTTTTGGTCTTGCTGATCTGAATAATGCAAGTCCAAGTTCTATCAGTACCCAGATAAAACCATAAATAGCAAAAAGAACGCCTAATCGGAAGATGAAATTCAAAAGTTCCATAGTGCAAAAGTGCTTTATTTTTTTGAATGAGAAGTTGTTCGACACACCAACTCTAAGGCTATGATTGCGCTATTTTATGTTAATTTTGTCTTTCATCAAAAGGAATATGATAAGATCTTTCTTAATAGTATATGTGCTGTTAATGCATGTAATTGTTGTTTTAGCTGAAGAGGGGATGTTAATTCCTTCGGTCATTTCAGCCTTTGAGTCCGATATGAAGGCCAAGGGAATGAAGTTAAACGCTAAAGATATTTACGATGTCAACCATAGCAGTTTAAAAGACGCCATCATGCACTTTGGTGGAGGATGTACTGCTGAACTGGTTTCTTCGAAAGGATTGTTGTTGACAAACCATCACTGCGGTTATTCTCAAATTCAGTCTCATTCTTCGCTTGAAAAAGACTACCTTAAGTTTGGATTTTGGGCTAAAAATCTAAGAGAAGAACTACCTAATTCAGGTTTGACGGCTGCTCGAATGGTTCGAATAGAAGATGTAACCTCTTCTGTTTTATTTGGTGTTAGCGCCTTTGAAGATCCTTTGAAAAGAGATGCGGCTGTCAAGAAAAACATAGAGCAGCTTATCAAGGATGCTACAAATGGGACACATTTCGAGGCAGAGGTGAAGCCTTTCAATTATGGTAATGATTTTTACCTGATTGTTAAGGAAGTATTTAAAGATGTTCGACTTGTAGGTACACCTCCTAATTCAATTGGTAAATTCGGTGGCGATACGGATAATTGGGTTTGGCCAAGACATACGGGTGATTTTTCCGTGTTCAGAATTTATGTCGGTTCTGACAACAAACCAGCGTCCTATTCAGAGAACAATATACCTTATTCACCAATCCATTTCTTGCCGATTTCATTCAAAGATAGAAAGGTAGGCGATTTTACGATGGTATATGGTTTTCCTGGGGAGACTGAACAACATGTGGTTTCGGGGTATCTCAAGTTTATTATGGAGAAAGAGCGTCCTGCCCGAATTCGTATGAGAGAAAAATCATTGAGTGTGATTGATGCCGCTATGCGGTCATCCGATGAGATCCGCATCAAATATGCGGCAAAGCAAGCAAATATTGCGAATGCTTACAAGAAATGGATTGGACAGGTTGATGGATTGAAGCGAGTGGATGCCATTGCGATCAAACTTGAACGAGAAAATAAGTATCAGTCAATGGCTTCCAGTAAAGAGGAGTGGCTTGCTAAATACGGATCTGTGATTGATCAGATGAATAAACATGTAGAGACCGGAAGCAAGTGGGAATTCGAATATGCAATGGGTGTGGAATACCTTTTTGTGGGACCGGAATTGTTTAAATTAGGAAGAGCTTTGGAGGATCTTGCTCGAAATGCAGTGGCACTTGAGAAGAAGGGAGAATTAAAAGCAACAATAGATAAATTGATTACAGGGGCAGAAGGCTTCTTTAAGAATTATGATGCGGGTGTGGACCAAGGCATATTTGAGCTTTTAACGGAGGAGTACCTAAAGCAGATTGATCCATATTTATTTAAGACATTGAAATTGACAGAAGTAAGCGATCTGATCTATGCTAAATCAATTCTGACAAACAAAGATCGCTACATTGGTTTTCTTGGGAAATTCAAGACTTCTTCAGTAAAAAACTTGCAGAAAGATCCTGGTTATAAATTCTTCGTTGAGAAATTCAACCGGTTCCGAAATGAGGTTGGACCCAATTATTCACAGTTTGATGATCAGCTAACGGTGATGCTGAAAAATTATGTAGCAGGTAAATACGTGATGTTCCCAAATGACAAACACTGGGCTGATGCGAACAGCACGTTACGGATAACGTATGGTCAGTTGGAGGGCTCTGCTCCGGTAGACGGAATGACGTATACAGAACATACCACCTTGGACGGAATTATTGCAAAATACAATACCGGAAATCCTGATTTTGAACTTTTACCTAAAATGCTCGAAATGCATAAGATCAAGGATTATGGTCCATACGCTCAAAACGGTGAGTTGTGGGTATGTTTTACAGGATCGAACCACACCACAGGAGGCAACTCTGGTTCACCAGTTATAGATGCGAACGGAAATCTGATGGGTCTGAATTTTGATCGAACTTGGGAAAGTACCATGTCTGACTATATGTTCGATTCAGATCGATGCCGAAATGTGGTCGTGGACATTCGATACGTATTATGGGTAATGGACAAATACTCGGGAGCCAAACACCTGGTAGATGAAATGGTTCTTGTGAAGGATAAATAAAAAAGCGCCTTTTGGCGTTTTTTTGCTTTTTAAAATATCAATTAAACGTGTAACGCTCTTGATTCAGTCGCATCCAAAGCGGCTTCTTTTACGGCTTCAGAATAGGTAGGATGTGGGTGACAAATACGTGCAATATCTTCTGCAGATGCTCTGTATTCCATAGCAACAACTGCCTCCATTATTAGATCAGCAACTCTTGGTCCGATCATGTGAACACCCAACACTTCGTCTGTTGTTACATCGGCAAGGATCTTAATTAATCCTGCTGTATCCATACTTGCGCGAGCACGTCCCAAAGCTTTTATAGGAAAACTCCCAGATTTATATGCAACACCAGCTGCTTTCAATTCTTCTTCTGTTCTACCAACAGCAGCAACTTCCGGCCAGGTGTATACCACTCCAGGTATTAAATTGTAATTGATGTGTGGTTTTTGTCCAGCAATGAGTTCCGCAACGTAGACACCTTCTTCTTCTGCCTTGTGTGCGAGCATGGCTCCTCTCACCACATCACCGATCGCATAGACATTGGGAATAGTAGTCTGTAAATGATCATTGACATCTACCTGTCCCCGTTGATTAGCAGTTAATCCTATAGCCTCAAGATTTAAACCTTCGGTGTAGGCTTTACGTCCAACCGCTACTAGGCAATAATCTGCTTCTAGTTCAACTTCTTCCCCTTTTTTATTGAGTGCTTTAAGAATAACATGTTTACCCTTATTCTCAACACTCTGTACTCTGTGCTCAAGATGAAATTTGAACCCTTCTTTCTTTAGAACTCGAGTTAACTCTTTTCCAAGACTTGCATCCATGGTTGGAATGATTGTGTTTGCAAATTCCACTACTTCTATCTGTGTTCCCAATCTACCATATACCGATCCAAGTTCTAATCCGATTACACCACCACCAATAACGAGCATTTTCTTTGGAATCTCTTTTAGATTTAATGCCTCAGTTGAAGTGATAATCCTTTTTTTATCAGGTTCCATTCCTGGTAAATAATTCGGTTTTGATCCTGTGGCAATAATGATATTCTTTCCTATCAGAAGGGTTTCTTCTCCTGTATCATTTTTTACCTTTACGGTGTTCCTATCAACGAAAGAGCCAACTCCCTGATGAACTTCTATCTTGTTCTTGTCCATTAAAAATTTCACTCCTGCACATGTTTGTGATACCACGTCATTTTTTCTACTGATCATTTGTGTTATGTTCGCTTTGACAGTTTTGACTTCAATGCCGTGTTCTTGAAAATTGTGAATGGCATTGTGGTAATGTTCAGAAGAGTCTAATAGAGCTTTTGAAGGTATGCATCCAACGTTAAGACACGTTCCTCCCAGTGTTGGATATTTTTCAATGATTGCGGTTTTCATTCCCAACTGGGCGCATCGAATGGCAGAGACATATCCTCCAGGGCCTGATCCGATGATGATAACATCGTAAGAACTCATAGTCAATTTTTAACAGTAAGTGCAAAGGTAGGATTAATCACAAATTTATTGGGCATATAAAACAAAAAAGGGCCAGTTTCCTGCACGAATGGTCGGAAGATTTTTTCTTCCGACTTTTTTGTTTTACACACTTTTATTTGTTGATATAATTATCTGATAATCAGGTGAATAAATTGTGTTTTTTTATGATATTTCCGTATCTTTATTACTAATAATCAATGTGTTATGTCAGTTTTTAAAGATCATAAATTAGGAGTGAATGAGTTGCTCCAAGTCATTCCAGAAAGCCTTTTATCGAATTTGTCATCAACAACAAAAGTTGACCATTATGCCAAGGTTCTTCATGGACAGAAGTTATTTTATTTATTGATGTATGGGGTGTTAGAAAATGAGCGGTTGAGTCAGCGAAGTTTAGAGGACACTTTCAATGATCCATTTTTTAAACAACTCTTCCATTTAAACGAAGATGAAAGTGTTCGCAGAAGCTCTATATCGGAGCGATTATCAAAGATTGATCCTGATTATTTCAAACAAATCTATGATTGTATCTACGACCAGTTTTCGAGCTATTATTCATCTAAAGATCAGGAAAAGTATAATCTAATTCGAGTTGATAGTACTATGGTTGCAGATACAACGGGTAAACTTGCAGATGGGCTTGACAATAAAAGCGGAAAGAAAACCACTAAGTATAGCGTTTCTTTTGATGGCGTATTGCCTTGTGGCCTTGAAGTTTTTACTGATGCTGTCTACTCGAGTGAAGATATTGCTTTACCTGAGGTTATCTTGCGTCATGTGAAAAAAGAAACCGAACATAACAATATTTATGTTTTTGACAGAGGTTTACAATCCGCCAGAACGATGAAAGATTTTAGTAAAGATAAAATCTCTTTTGTAGCGAGGCTAAAGGAAAACAGAAAGTTTATTGAGAAGGAAAACCGAATAACAGACAATCAAAATACCGATCTGGGCGAATCAGTTTTAATCAAGGATGCTAAAGTGTAATTATTCACAGGTGTCCCAATTCTTAACAAAAAAGGAAATAAGCATTACCGTGAAGAATTAGTAGAAACCGAATTTAGATTAGTGATTGTAAAAAGTAAAGCAGATCAAAAGGAATATTGGCTTTTAACCAATGATTTTAATATTGAAGCTCAGGAAGTGGCTAGTTTTTACCGCCGAAGATGGGATATAGAAGTGTTTTTTAGATTCATCAAACAAGAACTCAATGTTAGTCATTTTGTCTCTTTAAATAAAAATGGAATGCAAGTCATGATTTATGTTACTATGATTGTTGCAATGCTTATTCTTATCTACAAAAAGGCAAACAACATAGGATATAAAACCGCTAAAAGACGTTTTGTAATGGAAATTAGAAATCTAACTATTGCTCTTATTGTTATTCAATGTGGCGGAGATCCTAAACTCTTTTTTAAGACATAAGAAATGGTCGGAATTTCTTCCGACCATTCGT
>JBIITO010000071.1:0-12673 GCA_044340465.1 Crocinitomicaceae bacterium
CACGATGTCCATTTCATTGACAATGTGAGATGCGCCCGAAAACTTATCTATCAACCATAGTACATAGCGAATATCTACGTTAATAGTTCTCTGTAATTTGTTGTCAAAGATCACATCACCTGCCATCGCTTCAATGTTACCATCAAAAGCTAAACCGATCAATTCACCCTTTCCATTCAATACAGGAGACCCCGAGTTTCCTCCGGTAATATCATTGTCCGTAAGGAAACAAACCGGCATATAACCATTCTTATCTGCATATTGACCGTAATCTTTGGATTTGTGCATTTCCAACATGCGAGCCGGAAGATCAAATTCATCATCACCTGCTTTATACTTTTTCACTAATCCATCCATGGTCGTATAGAAATTCACTTTGGCGTCATTTCTCTTGTCTGCAGGCAAGGCACGAACCTTGCCGTAAGTTAAACGAAGTGTTGAATTGGCATCTGGATATTTGATAGGAGCAAGGTTCGATTCTCTTAGTCCTTCTACCAAAAGACGGTAAGACGCTTGAAAGTCATTTTGTGCTTTAGCGATCTCCTCGGACTTAGAACTTAAATGTGTAATAAGATCGTTTGAAAATACATACATCGGATCGTTAGTAATCATTCCTTCAGAAGGTAGATCGAGAAAAGTGAAAAGCTTTTCCTCCGATGTAAACAGGCTGAGCGCAAACAGAGAATTAACATATTTCTCGTAATCAGATCCAATTTTCTTAACACATGGAGCAATGTCGTAACCTAATGTTTTAGAAGAATACAATTCCAATTGTGATTTAACTATATCTTTTTCCGCAGGAAGATATAATTCTTCAAAAAATGCTTTAATATTCGCCTCAAGCTCAGGGCGTAGTTTAGATCGCTCATCGGACGAGGCGGATGCATAGGTAGACAGTTGTTTACCTAACGTACGTGATATTGTACCATAGGCTGATGTACGCAAAAAGTGCTGTAAATAATTGTCGTGTCGACTTTTTTCGTTTGTCAACTTGTAGTAGTTATTAATGGTTGCGACAACATTACCGTATTTCGCCTTGTTTTCTGCTTTGTTCGCCCATTTATTGAATTTAGCTTCCTGTTCAGCCTTTGCCTTCGCTGTTTGGAATTTTGTCAAGGCATCTATCATTCCTTGGCGGTTTTTCCAATAATTTGCAACACTTGCATACTTGGATGCGTAGATCAGATTAACAGCCTCATTTTTATCCATGTATTTTCTCATTTGATCCATACTGGTTTTAGAAGCTTCGACCCAAGCCGGATAAGCATACTTTACATTTTGCTCAATTCCACCTGCGGGCATCCAACGGTTCGTTCTTCCAGGATAACCCAAGATCATTGCGAAATCATTTTCCTGCACCCCTTTCAAATTAACCGTCAAATGATATTTTGGTTGGAGAGGGATATTACTTGCAGCATATTCAGCCGGATTTCCGTTCGCATCGGCATAAACTCTAAACATAGAAAAGTCTCCAGTATGTCTTGGCCATTCCCAGTTGTCGGTGTCGCCGCCGTATTTCCCTACACTTTCTGGAGGTGTTCCTACTAAGCGAACATCTTTGTAGTCTTGGTATACAAAGTAATAGAACTCATTTCCTTGGAAGAAGGAGCGCACAGATACTGTGTATTTTCCACCTTCGTTATTCTCTTTTTCAATTAACGCAATTTCTGCATTGATCGCTTTTTCTCGTTCTGCTTCAGTCATTCCTGAATTCACTTTGCTAAGAATGCGTTTTGAAACATCATCCATTCGAACGAAAAAACGTACATAGAGACTCTTGGGCTTTAATTCATCTTTACGAGTCGCTGCCCAATATCCGTTTTTTAGGTAATTATGATCGGGAGTTGAGAGCTCGGCGATAGCATCATATCCACAATGGTGATTCGTTAATAGCAAGCCATCTTTGGAAATAACTTCGGCAGTACAACCACCATTAAATTGGACTATTGCATCCTTCAATGAGTGATTATTTATTGAATAGATCTCTTCTGATGTTAATTGCAATCCCATTTTCTGCATATCTCTATGGTTCAAACGGTCAATGAACATAAGAAACCACATACCTTCGTCTGCTCTGGCAAACGAACCGACCAATAACAGTATAGCTACCAGTGAAATTTTAAATTGTTTCATCTTTTTTAATTAAAAACTTGAGAGGTAAAATTACCAACAAATTCCAAACTCTATATTTTCCGGGACAAGAATTTCGGTTCTCTCTAGACAGATCAAATTGCAGAGCGTAAAATAGAAACGGTGTAAATTCAGAATAATTCGATTAGAATATCCCTCAAATGAGATTACTATTTCGAGATTTCACGAATCAAAAGAGATGCTGCACCCAAAACAGCCGCATTATCGTCATGTAGGGATGAACGAAGTACTTTTATTTTATTGGTATAAATGACAAGAAGATTATTATTCATGTGTTTTTCTACCTGCTGAGTGAAATTGCACTTACTTTGTGCAATTCCTCCAAAAAGAACAAAAGCCTTTGGACTTGAAAAGCAAGCGAAGTCGGCCAGGGCATTTCCAAGAATTCGTGCCGTAAAATCGACTATCTCCATAGCAAAAAGATCTCCAGTATAAGAAAGATCAAAAACGTCCTTTGCAGTAGGCTTATACAATTTAGTCAATACAGAAGCCGATTTATTTTTTGAAGGCAATTCTGAAATACTTCGAACCACACCTGTAGAGGAGGCATAGGTTTCGAGACATCCTTTTCTGCCACAGCCGCAAAGTCTACCGTCGGGAATTACTCGAATATGACCGAATTCGCCTGCAAAACCATCATGGCCATAAATCAGCTGTCCTGATGAGATAACACCGCTTCCGACACCTGTCCCCAAAGTAATTGTAACGAAATCATCTAAATGTTTTGCTACACCAAAGATCTTCTCACCTAGTGCAGCTGCATTAGCGTCATTCGTAACTATGGTTACTTTACAAAATAACTTTTCAAATATTTCCCTAAGGGGAATGATTCCCTTCCAAGGTAAATTAGGAGCAAATTCTATAGTACCATGATAATAATTGCCATTCGGAGCTCCAATTCCAATTCCTTTGATTTGAGAAAGCTGAGATCCAATGGTTTCATCATTATATATACTTTGACAAAGTGATTCGGCTGAGGGGAAATCAGTTGTAGTCAACTCATTTTCATAGTGTAACTTACCGTCTGTATCTACAAGGCCATATTCGATGCCTGTTCCACCAATGTCAATACCAAGAATTAGTTTCTCTCTCATTTGATTCAAAGTTCCACTCTGCCATGAATTCTTTTAGGAAAATCAACAAAAAATCATGTCTTTGTACTCCGATGGCTTTTGCAGTATCTGTGTGTAAACGGTCTTTTAAAAGTAATAATTTTTCGTAAAAATGATTAATGGTCGTGCCTTCTGAAGTGACATACGATTCGAAACTGTCGTGCTGCTTAGGGGATTCATCCGGATTAAACATAGCTCTGTTCTTATTTCCTCCAAAAGCGAATGCGCGAGCCACTCCTACAGCCCCCATGGCGTCGAGCCTATCGGCATCTTGAACGATCTTTCCTTCCAGTGTTTGTACCTTATCCTCAATAAGCGCACCTTTGAAGGAGATTAAATCGATTAACTCGGATACCTGTTCAATTAATGATACCTCTGCTCCAAATTCTTCAAGAAGTTCTTTTGCAACCCTTCCTCCATCATTCAATTTTCCACCGTTCAATTTATGGTCGGAAATATCATGTAATAGTGCTGCTAACTGGATCACCTCTAAACACCCACCTTCTTTGCTTTGAAGAAAGGTCGCCATGCGAAATACCCGTTCAATATGATGGTGGTCATGTCCGGAAAACTCCTTTTCAAAGAATTTATTTACGTGTTCTCTGACTTTTTCTACAAGGATCGAACTCATTTTTTGTCAATTAATTCGAATACCTGAAAACTACCGTTCTGTATAGTTGCATAGAGTTTTGTTTCATCTGTACACATAGCCAAGTATGTGCCGTTCATGAAAGGTTTCCAATGTTCTCCTTTATCGATAGAATAGTCGATACCATTCGGGCCGCAAGCATAGAATATACCATTCTTGAAGATTACACAGGAGCGATAACCGCGTGTTTGAACTTTTGCATTGATCCAAAATTCGCCTCCGTCGTTAGTGTAAAAACAAGTATTCATACACAAGTCCGGATTCTTATAGTCGCCACCGACTATGACACCTTCTTGTTCGTTTATCATACAAATGGAAAAGGCACCGCTCGATTCACCTGTCAAATAGGGGAGTGAAGTATATTTCCAGGTCATTCCGCCATCATTCGATCTGAAAAATCTACTTTTTTTACCTCCCGATATAAAAACAAATGTAGAATCATTTAATACCTGAACAGTCGTTCCACTTGCAGCGAATCCTTTTTCACCTTCAAATGCCCCAATAGAACCTATGCAATGATCCCAAGTGGTTCCCGCATCGGTGCTTTTGAACAAATTGAAAATACCACTCTTAGGGTCTCCCATCATGAAGCCGACAGAATCCCTGATATCCACACTATTTAAAAAAACACCCCTCCACAGTTCGTATCTTGCTTCGTAATCCGTCAAGAACTGCTGACCATTTGTACGCACGATCAAGCCATTCGAACCACTCTGAACAGCATAAATCGATCTTGGAATTGCAAAAATATCTCTCAATTCTTCGTATTTTCTATGCGAAAGCAAATTAATGGATTCCTTGGTTCTTAGGTTTGTTGCATAGAGTGCACCGTTCGAATTGGCTGTGTAAACCATACTGTCTTTGACATAGATACACCTGGAATAACATTTTTCAGTCGTATATTGGATGGATGGGGCTGATTTATTTCGCTTTGTGTATTTGTTTTCCTGAGCAAGTGAAGTATAAGAAAACAACGAAATAAACAAGAT
Organism: Crocinitomicaceae bacterium; assembly: GCA_044340465.1. Taxonomy (GTDB): domain Bacteria; phylum Bacteroidota; class Bacteroidia; order Flavobacteriales_D; family Crocinitomicaceae; genus M0103. The sequence continues at coordinate 4,902 of JBIITO010000071.1, forward strand.
AAGACTAATCTTTGTTGAACCGTTCATTGAATTTCTTTTTCTGTTGGATCTTAAGTTTCACCAAATCTTCAGGAACTTCCCTTTTCCATCGTTTGTGCGACCATATCCAATATGGAGGATTCTGTTTTATTTCGTTCTCTAACAATCGCGTATGAGACTCCGTAATTTCTCCCCATGACATGGTTTTAGGATCTTCGCAAAGTAATTTTAATTCCATTTCATAATATCCTCTGCGATGTTTTCGAATTATAAAATAAACAACAGAAAAATCAAATTCATTGGCCATTTGTTCAGTGCCAAATAGCACAGCTGTTTGCTGATTTAGAAAATCCATCCAGAAACTTTTTCGAGCGTCTGACGGGGATTGATCTCCTAATGTTAAAATTGCTACAAGCTCTCCTGAATGATCATTAACAACTTTTTTGAAATTTCCTGCATGAACAACTTTCATTCCAAAACGCTGACGTTTTTCATTCATTTTACTATCCCAGAATTTTGAAGACAGAGGCATACCAATACCCAGTGGTTTGTGAGGAAACAAAAAGGACTGTGAAGTAATTAGCCACTCCCAGTTGTTGTAATGTCCGGAAACGAGAATTACACTTCTGTTCTTTTGATAGAGCTCAGTCACAAGCTCAGGATTCTTAACAACAAAACGCTTCCTTAACTCTTTTTCTGAAATAGAAATGTTCTTAATTGCTTCAACCATTAAATCGCTAAAATGTCGATAAAACCTTTTTCTTAAAGATGTTCTATATTTTTTGGTGGTGTCTGGAAAAGAATTTTTTAGATTGTTGTCGATTACTTTTTTTCTGTAATTGAATGGTCCAACCAGCACAAGATAGAAAATGTCTGATAAAATATAGAGTCCCCTCAAGGGAAGAAGAGACATTGGATAAATCAAGAGATAATAGAAGATAGCCGCCATTATTTTGTATCGTATTTATCTCCCCACAATGTGTTTATTTTTTTCTCGATCTCTTGCTCTTTCATACTGCTTCCTGGAAAAAAGAAATTTCTTTTTGAGAGCGATTCCGGCATAAATTCCTGAAACGCAAAATTACCAGTGTATTCATGAGAATAAAGGTATCCTTTACCGTAGCCTAATTCTTTCATGAGTGCAGTAGGAGCATTCCTTAAAGGCAAAGGTACGGGTAGATTTCCTGATCTTTGCACTTCGGCTTGAGCATGATTGATAGCCATGTAAGCTGCATTTCCTTTCGGAGAGGTAGCAAGATAGATCGCACATTGAGCCAGGATAATTCGCGATTCAGGCCAACCGACGTTCTCAACGGCTTGAAAAGTATTATTGGCCATGAGTAAAGCATTCGGATTCGCTAGTCCGATATCCTCCGAAGCTGAAATGATGAGTCGTCGTGCAATAAATTTAGGATCTTCACCTCCTTCAACCATGCGGGCCAACCAATAAACGGCGGCATTCGGATCACTTCCCCTGATTGATTTGATAAAGGCTGAGATGATGTCATAGTGTTGTTCACCGTCTTTATCATAGATCGCGAGACTTTGTTGAGCTCTGGTCTCAACATCCTTATCTTTCAATCTAATGATCTTTTGTCCCTGGTAGGTTCCGATAATGATCTCGAATACATTAAGCAATTTTCTTGCATCACCACCGGAAATTGCCATTAATGCATTGGTCTCTTCAAGAATAATATTCTTCTCTTTAAGTTCCCCATCTTCGGACATTGCCCGATTCAATAATTCAAGCAAATCCTCTTTTGTGTGATTTTTTAAAGTGTAAACCTGACAGCGGGAAAGCAATGCGGAAATAACCTCAAACGAAGGGTTTTCGGTGGTAGCGCCGATCAACGTGATCGTACCTCGTTCTACTGCACCGAGTAGAGAGTCCTGCTGAGCTTTAGAAAACCGATGGATCTCATCAATGAACAGAATGCTTCCTTTTTGCTGAAACATTCCGCCTTGATCGACCCTTGATATGACCTCTCGAACATCTTTTACCCCCGAGGATATGGCTGATAGGGTATGTATAGGCCTGTTAAGATGGGATGCAATTAATTGAGCTAGTGTCGTTTTTCCTACGCCTGGTGGCCCCCAAAAGATCATCGAAGGAATCAGGCCTGAATCAAGTGCTCTGCGAAGTGAGGCGCCTTCTTTGAGTAAGTGAGGTTGTCCGATATACTCATCAAGTGTTTTTGGACGCATCCGTTCAGCAAGTGGAGGTAAAAAGGACATACAATACTTTGCTTTTGTCAAATTTACCAAAACTCCAAAGTCGTGAGAATGTTTGAAGACATAGTAATTAACAAAAGATGTTTAGGAAATCAGTTGTTGCTCGGATTTAAAGGAAATTTTGAAATCATTTTAAAGTTTCCTCCTTGTTTTTCAAGGCAGTGCCTCCATAATTCGTTATTTCCGGTATTCAAAAGTTCTTCGTTCGTAATGTTATCTACAACGATCCAGGAATTACTTGATAACTCATCTTTTAATTGGCCCTTATCCCATCCAGAATATCCGAGAAAAAATCTGATATTTAATTTGTTGACTTCGTTGTGGTAAAGTCTGACTTTAATTTCATCGAAAGATCCTCCAAAATACAAACCATCACGCACATGTAGACTTTCTTCAATTTCTTTAAACGTATGAATATAGTATAATTTTTGTGTCTCGACCGGACCGCCTACACTTATACGGGCTTGTATGTCTGGAAATCCAGCATCGAGTTCATGCAGATCTATATCCAAGTAGTTGTTAAGGACAAATCCAAAAGAAGACTCATCATTATGGTCACAGAGCAAAATGACGGATCGACGAAAGTAATCTTCATCCAAAAAGGGATCAGAGATCAGAACCCCGCCTCTTTGAGGTTCTCTTGAATTCTTAAAAGATAGGTCGATCACAAATAAATCTTTGGACAAAGAAGCTATAAAGTTATTGAAAAACAAAACAAATTTTTCCTTTTACAGGAATACCGGTGGTTTGCGCAGTTCGATCTTCGCATCCTGGAACATGGTAGAGGTGTTTCGGATACTTAACAAAAAACTTTTGTTTCCACCGATCGGCGTCCAGAAAAAAGAAAGTGCCCAACAATGCATATTTCTTGACAACGTGAATCGTGCATTTGTTATTCGATCCGTTTGCAAATCGAAATTAATATTCGCCGAGAGTTTCCATCGTTGGGTAAAACTCAAATCACCATTCGCGACGAGCGTTTGGATCTGCCTGTAAGAAAATGGGTCGAGTGCGCTTTTGTTCTGGTTGGCGGTAATGCTGTAAACGTGTGAAAGGGTCATTTTCCAAGGAATTGTAAAGTCGAGCAGGTATTCTGGGTGGAGAGCAAAATAGGCGTAATCTGCTGTCCAGTTTTCGGCTATGTCCTCTTGTGAATTTAAAAGCTTGAGTCGACTTTCCTTCGATGCAAAAGTAAAGGAGCTCGTAAGGTTAGTTTGTGTGATGCGTCCGGGTTTTCCGGATGTAAAAATTGCGTAAGTTCCGAGGGTTTTACCCGAAGATTTATCCCATTCGTAAGGGCTAAATATGGAAACAGCTACAATGTTCATCCAGTTGAAGGGACTGATCCGCAGATTCAGGCTAATATCTGAAAACCTCATGGAATCTCTATTCACATCGTAGGATCCTGTGGCTGAAAGCAGATCGATAATGCGCGTTTTTTTGAATCCGGTTACCGTGTCTTTTTCCGACTTTCGTTTGAGTTCGAAGGTGTTGTTTAACCCGAAAGTAACCAATGATGCAGAGGTAGATGAACTACCTGAATATACGCTTCTTTCAAAAGGAGAATAAGTCAGTGAGGATTGATTTACTCCAACATTGCTGGTTACAAGTTGGTTCAACTGAGGTACAAAACGATAACCGACTGAAGGCGTGAGAATATGTCGTAAAAGTGTTTTTCTTTTTCCGGCAAAACGATAGTAGGAGTAGAGCATCGTTGTTAGTTGTACCCCAGCTGTAAGTTCATGAATGAATCCCGTTTGTTTCAATGTGTCTGTTTGAGTGCTATTTGTTATAGAATTGTATGTTTTTGTTACCTGCTGAAAATTCAGCTTGTTGCTGTAAGTGAAATTTGGTGTTACTTTAATGGTATTCTTAAAGAAAGCAGTTGTGGTTTGAATTCCAATATTCTGATAGATCCCATTCATGAATTGGGAGGAGATACTTCGAAAATCAGCTGTGGTCAGAAGAGAATCCCTGAAATTGGAACGATTTTGTCCTTCGAAATTATAAGTTACACCCAATCGGGAAAATAGTTGAGCAATTCCACTGTTCCCCCTCACCAGTTTTTTAAACGGGAAGAACCTTGTGACGTTAAGGTTGAATACGGGTGCCGTTAGGGCTATATTTTTGGTCAATGAATTCTGTCTTACGGCTACCTTTAAACCTGTACTGATAGGTTTTCCAGGGAATAATCTGCCAATGTTGATGTCTGAATTAAAGCTATTGTTAAAGTATTGTTCATTTAGCGGATCAAGATTGTTTTTGGAATTATTGTCAGAAATGAAATTTACGTTCGAACCGAAACTCCAGTAAGGATTTGATTTGGCTTCTTTTCGATGTGTCCAGGTGATTGAAAACTTGTTTTGGTTGGTATTCGAAGGAAATCCACTCTTAAATTGCTGAAAGCCTATGTCTAGATTGCCAGAATACCCATATCGTCTCTTGTAATCAAGATTGTTCCGTAGTCCCCAGCTACCTCGGGAATATAGGTTGGCGTACAAAATGGATTGCACACGATTGTTCACAGGTATGTAATATCCCAAATTTTGAAATCCGAATCCATAGGCAGAAACAGGGCTTAATTCCGGAAAAAGAATTCCTTTGGTGCGTTTTTTTTGCTGGGGAATTACGCTAAATGGTAATGCAAGTGGAGTAGGGACTCCCTTGACCCATAAATTCATAGGGCCGGTTACTATTCTTTTCTCAGGTACAAAGACGGCTCTCGAGAGTTGAAAATGATAATGAGGTTCCGGTAAATTACAGGTGGTAAATCTCCCCATCCTGAAATGGACCTGATCATCCGCCTGCTTTTTAGCGATACCCATGTACAGATAAGCTTCGTCTTGCTGAATGTTTAGTTCTTCGATGTAACCTTTTTTTGTATCGAAATTGTATCTTATGGAGGAAGCTTTAATGTTTTCCGTTCCATCAGAAAAAACCGGATAGTTTATTCTGTTGCTGTCTTTGTCTGTTTCATATAGGGCGAAAACTTCCTTTCTATTGAGGTCGATCATAAGATATCCAGCCTGCATAACCACATCTGAAGTTTTTAACTTTGCATTTCCATATAAGTGTACCTGTCGGCTCTTTACATCCTTGTAGATAGAATCTTTTGCGGAATAATAAATTATCTCCTCAAATTCGGGATCATTCGAGTAAAGCGTATCTGTTTTCTGCGAATAGGATACGTTGTATTGCAACATTATCAACAACGTTCCGAGAATAAGTATCGCTATGGAATGTTTTTTGGTCAGTGATGGAACTTTATTTTTGTTCTGAATGACTTATCTGGCGTGCAAAACTATTAAAATTAGCCGTTTTGGAATGGAAAAAATAAAGAGATATAACTGTCTTGCAATCCATTTATTGTTTTCACTGATACTAATTCAACAAAGCGCATCAGCTCAAAATGGAAATGGTGAAAAGCCTGTTCTTAAAACAATTGTCATTGATGCAGGACATGGTGGGAAGGATCCCGGTTGTCATGGTGCCGCTGCCAACGAAAAGTCGGTTTGCCTATCCATAGCCCTAAAGTTGGGAGCACTTATCAAATCTAAGTACCCAGATATTAAGGTTGTTTACACTAGAGATAAAGATGTATTTGTGGAATTAAATGAACGCGCAAATATTGCCAATCGTGCAAAGGCAGATCTGTTTATTTGTATTCATGCGAATTCAGCCAGTCCAGCGGCATATGGAGCAGAAACTTATGTATTGGGTCTTCATCGAACAGAGTCGCAAAAGCATGTTGCAGAGCGGGAGAACTCTACGATTTATCTGGAAGATGATAATGGTGCCAAATACAAGGATTTTGACATGTCTCCCGATGCTTTGATTGCCCGTCAGTTGCAGCTCGCAGTTTTTTTGGATCAATCGATCAATTTCGCAGACAAACTACAGAAGGAATTCAAAAAATTGGGACGTTATGACAGAGGGGTAAAACAAGCTGGTTTTCTCGTGCTCTACAAAACGACCATGCCGAGTGTTCTGATAGAAACAGGTTTTCTTACCAATCCCTCAGAAGAGAAATTTCTGGGCGACACTACTGGGCAGCGAAAAATGGCTAATTCAATGTTTACTGCATTTGAAAATTATAAAAACGAACTGGAAGGTGTGGTTGTTAAAACTTCAGAAATTGAAGCAAATATACCTCAGGCTTCATCTCAGCCTGCGAATCGGGATTTAGAGAGATCGGAAGATATTGTTTTCAGGGTTCAAATAGAAACTTCTGAAAAAAAAATAGCTACAACTGCCGAAAAATTTATGGGATTGGACGTTTTTGAATATATGCAGGACAATTTGTTTAAATATACCGTAGGTATGTTTACAAATGACTTCAAGGCAGCGAGTACTTATGGGAATGAATTGAGGGAACAGGGATTTCAACACGCATTTGTCGTTGCCTTCCAGAATGGTCAACGAATTAATTTAGAAAAAGCTATTAAATTAGCGGAAAAATAAGCTTTGAAGATTTCCAAAGAACTAAAAACAGGTGTGATAGCAATCGTTTCGATCGCTTTACTTGTTGCAGGTATTAATTTCCTGAAAGGCAATAGTTTCTTTGGAGGAGATGATAAATATTATGCTTATTTTTCCAATTCAGGTCAATTAGCCACTGCATCGAATGTAACACTCAATGGGGTTATTGTAGGCAAGGTGTTAAACGTTGATTATGTGCCTGATAATCCTGCTGATAGCAAGGTGAAGGTTACCTTTTCGATACACAATGGGGACGTAAAATTGCCTGTAGGATCAACGGTTGAAATTGGTTCTCTTGACCTGTTCTCGAAGGGATTGATGATCATGGTGAGTGCCGATCTGTCGAACGGATATTTAAAACCGGGCGATATTCTTCCCGGTAGACTTGCGGTCGACATGATGTCACAGGTAAAGTCGTACGCTGATCCCATTTCTCAAAAGGTTCAGGCGATGATGACTTCCATAGACAAAATGGTCACTTCTGTTTCTGCATTTTGGGATGCAACTGCTACTTCAGAAATAGAAAAAAGTATGAGGGAAGTTAAAATTGCTATCGAAAGAATTGGTAATGTGGCTAGGGAAGTTGAGCTTCTTGTGGGGGAGGAGCGCGTGAAATTCGGTAGGATAATGAGTAATGTGGAAAGCATTACAAACAACCTCAAGCGCAGTAACGACGAAGTTACGGCAATCGTAGGTAATGCAAAGAAGATTACAGATGATATGGTTACTTCTGATTTTAAAGGCGTGATCTCCAATGCCTCTGAAACTTTGAAATCATTTAACGAAGTACTCGGAAAAGCAAAGAATGGGGAGGGTACGCTTGGAAAAATGATCGCTGATGATAAATTGTTCAATGAATTGGTGAAAACGAACAAAGATCTACAGGAACTTGTTGAAGACATACAGGTTCATCCGGAAAGATATATTCATTTCTCCATCTTTGGAGCAAAAACTAAAGGGGTGCCTTTAAGTCCTTCCGAAGAACAGAAATTACACGAAATACTGGATTCAACCAATACCAATTAGTTTTGCTTATGGTTTCAATTATCACTTTTGCTCTTTTAGTCGCCGCAGGAACAGGT
>JBIITO010000072.1:0-12630 GCA_044340465.1 Crocinitomicaceae bacterium
TTTAGCGGCAACTGCATTTCTCTTAAAAAGTGTTCGAAGAAATAGTTCATTTCGCCTAAGCTCAATTTTTACTGCAAAATTACTTTGCATACGCATTTCCCAATAAATAGATACGATTTAATAATATTATTTTAATTCCTGGAAAACGAGCCTTCTTGCCTCCTTTCAACCGAAATCCCTACTTTTGCCCAAAATCTTTCCCGTGCGTTTCGAGCTGACCAAAGAATTCCTAGACGAACTCAGAGCCAAAGTTGCTGAGCAGGATGGTCATTGGATCAGTGAGCACATCCTCGAATTACACTATGCGGATATTGCAGAAGTGCTTGATCTTCTCAGCAACGAAGAAGCAAAATACATTTATTTCCAGCTGGAAGAGGATGTACAGGCAGACGTTTTGATGGAGCTCGAGGAAGAGGTCCGTGATCGTTTCTTGGCTTCACTCTCTACCAAAGAGATCGCAGATCAGCTGGAGAACCTCGATTCGGATGATGCCGCAGACATCCTTGGTGAATTTTCCGAAGAACAGATCCAAGAAGTCATCTCACAAATGGAAGATGACGAGGCCGCGGAAGACATCGTAGACTTACTTAACTATGACGAAAATACGGCGGGTGGTCTGATGCAGAAAGAGTTCATACAGGCTCGTCTGGACTGGCCGGTGAACCGTTGTCTGGTGGAATTGCGTCGTCAGGCAGAAGACGTAGAGAAAGTGTACACGATCTACGTGGTCGATGACCTCAATAAACTTGTCGGATTACTTTCTTTGAAGCGATTGTTGTTTGCCAGTCCAAAAACGAAGATCATTGATCTCTACAATGGGAAGAACATTATCTCTGTAAAAACAAGCGACAGCAAGGAAGACGTTGCCAAGATCATGGAAAAATACGACTTGGTTTCGGTACCTGTTGTCGACCTTCAAAATAAACTCGTTGGCCGTATTACACTTGATGACGTGGTAGATGTGATCAAAGAGGAAGCCGACAAAGATTTCCAATTAGCTTCCGGTATCTCAGAGCGCATCGATGGAACCTTTAGTATCTGGCGAAATACCCGTGCGCGCATTCCGTGGCTGATCATTGCCATGCTTGGCGGCACATTAGGAGCTCAGGTGATCTCCCGCTTTGAAGTGGGTATAACGGAAATTCCCGCACTGGCGTTTTTCATCCCGCTGATCACGGCGATGGGAGGAAATGTGGGGGTGCAGTCCTCTGCTATTGTCGTGCAATCCATTGCCAAAGGTAATGACCAGTTCGCCGGCATCTTCTCCAAAATGTACAAGGAATTTCTCGTAGCGCTCATCAACGGCTTGTTACTATCAGTGCTGATCTTTGGGATCGCCTATTATTTCGAAAACTCAACGCTTGGCTTCGTTGTGAGTATCTCGCTCTTCACTGTCATCATTTTTGCAGCCACTTTCGGTACGCTCATCCCCCTTATTCTTAATCGCTACGATATTGATCCCGCGTTGGCTACTGGTCCGTTCGTTACTACACTAAACGACATCGTGGGGCTGTTTATATACTTTACGGTGGGGATGTTGTTGTATCATATTTAGATATCAAGACTTCAAGACGAAAAACCGCTTGTGCTCAAAGACGAAAGACTTGAGGGGCTTTCATTCTCGCTCTGGAACAAATCGCTTCGCTGATAGAATGTAGAGCATAGACCGCTTCGCTGATAGAACCGAGAGGCGGGATGAATCCTTGCTCTTTGCTACTTACTTACAGGGATCTAAAGAAAATAAATGAAGTTATTATTTCGAAATTGCATAGGATATATTCCGAAATTGCATAGGATATATTCCGAAATTGCATAGGTTGTTTTATCTTTGATGTATGATTCATCGATTAGCAACAGATAAAGTAGTGGCGATGGCGGAAAAATTTCCAGTGGTGGTGCTTACCGGTCCAAGGCAATCGGGCAAAACTACATTGGCAAAGCTGAGTTTCCCACAATACCGCTACGTCACCTTGGAAAATCCTCAACAACGAGAATTTGCCACTTCGGATCCGGAAGGTTTTTTACGTGTTTACGATAAGCATGTCATTATCGATGAAGCACAAAATGTTCCCGCACTCTTTTCCTATATCCAACAGCTTGTTGATGAGTCAAATCTTCCGGGTCACTACATATTGAGTGGATCACAGAACTTTTTACTCATTGAAAAGATCTCACAAACCCTTGCAGGCAGGGTGTATTTAATGGAATTGCTTCCATTGAGTCATACGGAGATTTCTCAAATCAAGACCACAACCGTGGAGGAGGAATTGTTTTGTGGCGCTTATCCGCGCTTGCACGACATGCGTATTGAGCCGGGTGACTTTTATCCGGGATATATCAAAACGTATGTGGAACGGGATGTGCGCACCATCCTGAATGTACAGGATCTTAAGCTCTTCCGCAAGTTTATCATCTTGTTGTCTCATCAGGCCGGACAATTATTCAACGCTTCTTTGATTGCCAAAAAACTTGGATTAGACAGTAAAACTGTGCAGCGATGGATGTCTATTTTGGAAACAAGTTACATCGCGTTTACCTTAGAACCCAGGCACAACAATTTGCCCAAACGCGTGATCAAAACACCGAAACTATATTTCTACGATACCGGTTTACTCTGCAGCTTATTGGGGATCAAAGACACGGATACATTGCTGACATCTTCCTACAAAGGAGCGATCTTCGAGAACTATGTGATCCTTGAATTGATGAAAACCCACAAAGCGAAAGGTGCGAAATGGAATTACTACTTCTGGCGCGACAGCAATCAGAACGAAATAGACCTTCTATTAGAGCAAGGCACCGTTATTCATTTGATCGAAATGAAAGCGTCGCTTACAGTGAAAAGCGAACATATAAATGCACTGCATTGCCTGGATCGTTATCTCGCCGATTACAACACAACACACAGCATCGTCAACTTTTATGATGAATCACAACAGCGCAGCAATGAGCGGATTGTTTCTTGGAAAGAGGCGGGGGATTTGGTTTAGGATTTAGAATGAAAGACGTCAGGATTTTGGGATGTCAAGATTTTAAGACCACACTCCACTCTCATTCTCACTCTGATCAATCTCTTTTCGCTCATTCTCGCAATGAAAATAGGTCGCTTACGGTCAATAATCACTTAAAACTTGCCGCAGCATTGCAAATACTGCAGAGCGGGGCAGCGAGACTTAATTTAGGCACTTAAATTCAAGGAAGTGATTTTCCGATTTATTAATTCTTTAGATAATATAATATCTATTTTAGATTTTTATTTATATATTTGGTTAATATATTATCTATTTTGAATCCATATAGCATTGATAAAACACCGCATGATGTACTGGTAGAACTTGCCAGAAAAACGCGGCTTTTGCGCAAAGAGAAGAAACTTTCACAACAGGAAATCGCCACAAAAGCAAACGTATCGTTGGGAAGCTACAAGCGTTTTGAGCGGACCGGCAAGGTTGCTCTCGATTCGTTTATTCGGATTGCCTTTATTCTGGGCAGGTTGGATGACTTCGATACACTATTAAAAGTAGAGGCGCAAAAACCCTCCGAAAAACTCTTTTTGTAATTCCAGATGGCCATACAAAAGCTAAAAGTATCGTTGGATGTCGGATCTACTCCGATCGAAGTAGGAACCTTGCTATTGCAAGATCAAATCGTGTATTTTCGCTACGCTGCATCCTTTTTGGATACCCCTTTGGAAATTTCCCCCTTCAAATTAAAGAAGACCTCCGAAATTATACCCTGCCCAAAAGATCCTTTTGAGGGACTACCCGGCGTTTTTAACGATTCGATACCGGATGGATGGGGCCGATTACTCCTAGACAGGAAGTTGCTTGAAAAAGACATGGATCCTAACCAGTTAAGTCCATTGGATCGCTTGTTCTATCTCGGGCGACATGCTCAAGGTGCTTTGATCTATGAGCCGTGCGAAGAAGACAATTATATCGATTGGCCAACTATTGATCTGGATCTGCTCGCTGATGAAACCGCGCTTCTTCAACAAACGGGCGCGGCAAATATGCTGGACGATCTTTATCATTTGGGAGGAAATTCCGTAGGTGCACGACCAAAGATCTTTGTGAACTACCTTCCAGATTCTGATTCATTCAGTCCACAACATGAACTGGATTCGCAACCTTGGATCATTAAATTCCCGGCATTAACTGATTTCAAGGATATTGCCAAGATTGAGTTTGCCTATGCGCGCATGGCAGCAGCTTCTGGAATCATGATGTCGCCCTCCAAGTTATTTATCAGTGCCAAAGGTCATGCGTTCTTCGGTACCAAACGCTTTGACGTACAAAATGGAAAACGCCTGCATCTGCACTCCGCTTGTGGTTTGCTACACGACAATTTCCGTCTGAGCACCATGGATTACGGACATGTGATGGATGCCGCCAACCGATTAGAAAACAATCTTAGCGCTTGTGAAAAGGTGTTTCGATTGGCCGTTTTCAATGTCTGCTCCCTAAATATGGATGACCATAGTAAAAACGTTGCTTTTCTTATGGACGAAACCGGTAAATGGCAATTCTCTCCAGCTTATGACCTCACTTATTCCCCGAAGCAAGGCGGATACCACAGTCTTTCGGTTGCGAACCACTATAAAGAACCCGGACGCAAGGTATTGCTCACACTTGCACACCATTTTTCCATCAAAAACCCAAATGAAATCATCGCTGAAGTTAAAGAGGGTGTATCAACCTTTGGCAGTTTTGCCACCGAATTGAAGATCAATACCTCCGAAAGAAACCTCATCACAAAAGCGCTTGAAAAGAAATTGAAAGAGTTGTGAGGTGCCGGGATTTTTAAGACTTCAAGACGAAAGACTTTAGCGCTCACCTCGGCACAATCCCGCGGCTGATCGAGTATCCAAACAGAGTCGGGATGTATAGAGACAGCGCGGGACAGCATCCAAATTTAATTCCTCCTCTACACCAAGCAATTTTGCTTGGAGCTCTTTCACCAAACTATCCAGCAGAACAACTCAATTTAAAACATAGCAGGATGGCATATCCTGCGAAGCGGGGCTCTTTCACCAAGCTATCTAGCAGAACAGCGCATTTTAAAATATCGCAGGATAACATATCCTGCGAAGCGGGAGCTATTTCCACAAACTATCCAACAGAACAATGCATTGTAAAATATCGCAGGATAGCATATCCTGCTGAGCGGGGTGGTCTTCATTAAACCATGAAATGATTAGTTTTCAATTTTCCTAAATTAATTCACGCAATACGTTTATTCCTTTACTGGATGATTTTATCACGATTAAATTTCGGGTTGAAAATCATCGTAATTTCAAATTATAGGTTTTCTTTTTTTTCATTTATAACTTATAATTGATTTGTATTTTTATCATTTAGCATGTATATTTGATTTGTATTTTTATTATTTAGATATGTATTTGGAGAGAAAAGTAGATGTGGAATTGATTGAATGGAAAGAGTCAAATAACAGAAAACCATTAATTTTAAGAGGAGCTCGACAAATTGGAAAGTCGTCTGCGGTAAGAAACTTAGGATCAAAATTTAACTACTTTATCGAAATAAATTTAGATGAAAGCGGCCAATTAAGATCTCTATTTGAAAATGAGTTAACGGTTTTAGAAATTATTGAGCAATTATCCATCATTACGAACATTCCAATCATTGAAGGTGAAACATTGTTATTTATAGATGAAATTCAGGCGAGCATTCCGGCCATTTCATCGCTTCGATACTTTTACGAGCGATGTCCGGAACTTCATGTTATTGCGGCAGGTTCACTTTTAGAATTTGCATTATCTGAAATTCCGTCATTTGGTGTGGGCAGAGTCCGTCATTTATTCATGTACCCTTTTTCATTTGAAGAATTTTTGTTAGCCACTAATGAAAAAAATTTATTGACTGCGCTAAAAAAAGCAACAATAGCTAAACCTTTATCAGAAATAATTCACTTGAAAATAAAAAAGTATTTCAAAAAGTTTTTAGTAATCGGAGGCATGCCTGAAGCAGTGAAAACATATGTGGCGAAAGGCAGTTTATTAGAAGTTCAACGCGTTTTAGATGATTTAATATTGTCAATACAAGCAGATTTCTCAAAATATAAACATCGTGTTTCAGCAATGAGAATTAAGGAGGTGTTTGATACCGTTGTACAACAGACAGGTTCGAAATTCACTTATTCGTACCCACATGCAACGCTGTCCAATATTCAGATTAAAGAGGCATTAGCATTATTGGAAATGGCCGGTTTGATTTACAGTGTAACACATTCCGCCAGTAACGGAATACCTTTGGGCGCTGAAATAAACACGAAAAAGAGAAAAATCCTGCTTTTTGACACCGGTATTTACCAACGTATACTTGGACTTGATATTGGCATTCTGTTATTAGAAGATGATGTAAAAATTATCAATCGAGGGAATTTATCTGAATTATTCGTCGGATTAGAACTACTAAAAAATACTCCCTGTTATGAAAAAACGGATTTGTATTATTGGCAACGAGAAGCAAAAAGTAGTCAAGCTGAAATTGATTATGTTATTCAAAAACAAGAGCGCATAATCCCATTGGAAGTGAAAGCCGGTACCAAAGGTTCCATGCAAAGTATGTACTTGTTCTTAAAAGAAAAGAAGGCAGAATTCGGTATTCGGCTATCCCTGGAAAACGTTTCAGAGATCGAAAAAATAAAAATTTACCCTATATATGCTATTCCGAATGTTCTAGCTTAAAAATGCAAGGCTTTATAAACGCTGAGAGTGTACCTTGAGGGATGTATCGAGATAACTGAACGACACCATCGCTTCGCAGTATATGTTATGCTGCGGCATGAGCACAATCCACATTTAACTCCTCTTCAACACGACGCGATTTCGTTTGGCGCGATTTCCTGAAGAATTCAGATTTCAACTTTCTCGAGAGGAATTAGAACAACTGGTCACAAATTGTGACCGGTATAAAACTTTGAAGCACACATCTTATTTTCCATATGCTTTTAGTGAACAAGGAGTTGCAATGTTATCCGCTGTTTTAAGAAGTGAAACAGCCATTCACGTAAGTATTCAGATCATGCAGGCATTTGTCCAAATGAGACATTACATTCATCAAAATAAAAATCTGATATTTCGTATGAACAGTTTGGAACAAAAACAGCAATTCACTGATGCCAGAGTCAACCAGCTTTTTGAGGCACTGGAAAAACAAAAATTACCTCCTGAAAAAGGAATTTTCTTTGATGGAGAAATTTTCGATGCCTACAAATTTGCACTAGGCCTGATAAAATCGGCCAAGAAATCTATTGTACTGATTGACAACTATATCGATGAAAATACCCTGACTCTTCTGGCCAATAGAGCCAAAGAAGTAAAGGCACAGATTTACACCCCCACTATCTCCGAAACATTGCACTTATCCCTCAATAAACACTTCCAACAATATCCTTTCATAGACGTTTCCGTTTTGAAAAAAAGCCATGACCGTTTTTTGATCATTGATGATTCAGAACTCTATCACATCGGTGCCTCTGTTAAAGACTTAGGCAAAAAATGGTTTGCTTTTTCTAAAATGAATGACCTTCTCCCTGAAATCAGGGCTCGGTTGCATAAGACGAAACACGAATAAGTAACAATACTCGCTAGCATTACTATGGACAAGATTACCTGTTATTTACTATGGACAATGTATTGAATTCAGCGATACAAGGTAAGGCCCGTAGTGCAGGTTTTAAGACTTAAGACTTTAGATCGCTGACGCTGATAGAGCATAGACCGCTGGCGCTGATAGACGATAGACAAAAGACTTATGCGATCACTTCGGCAGGCCTCGGCATAATCCCGTCGCTGATCGAGCGTCGCGACTAGGTCGGGATGTATCGAGACAGCGCGGGGAACCATCCATATTTAATTCCTCGCCCACACCAAGCAATTTCGTTTGGAGCTATTTGACCAAGCTATCCAGCAGAACAACGCAATTTAAAATATCGCAGGATAACATATAATCAAAAAGACACAATATACACACTAAATACAAAAACACCCAACATAAGAGATCGAGAGAAAACGGCTAGCGCACGATTTTTGAATTTGTTTTCAGAAAGCAGTTTATTCTCTTTTTTAGAATCGATTTCTATACCATTTGCGGTTGTTCGAATTATCAAGGGCTGGACTTTCCGATATCTATTTCTTGGAATATCTTCTTGAATTGTAATATTCTCAATCTTAGTATGATTGCCCCAGTTGTATATACCAGGCCCGCCAAGAATAATGTATTTATAAAGCTTTCCTTTACCTGTTTCAAATATTGGTTTAGTTGTTGAAACTAGAATTTGTTCTGCTCCATTATTGCTTGCCGTCTGTTCAATCTTTATGGTTCCGGAGGCACATGTATTAAGAATGAATTCACTATTCTTACCCATTGTTTTCGTTAATGGTGATGATTTAATCCCTAGTGTCCTACCATCAATTGATAAATTTCCTTCAGCATCAGAGGTAACTTTATAACTTCCAACAGATAATTTGGCAAAAGCTATTTTATTTTCATTAATCAATTTTGCGAGTTGCTCTTCTTTAAATGGTTGCTCGAATTTTTTGTAATGTTCTGACAAAGCGACCTTCATTTCACTGTTTAATTCATTTTTTGTGTCTTCTAGATTAAGAGCATCATACTTCTTAATCGCTTCATCAAATTTTTTCTCTGACAAAAGATTCTTGATTTGGGTTTTTAAGAGTGCATCCTCTTTTTTATACAATTCGTTTAGATAAGGAAACTTCCTCGGGAAATTTAATTTTTGTATTTCCGCTTTTGCAACTTCAAGATTTCCATAAGTTAATAAGTTTCTAATGTTCGGGTATAATTGTTGATCATCCCTTAGTAGATTTTGCATTCTTTTTTCTACTTCCGCAGCCTCTCTTGCACGTTTTTCCTTTTCTACTCTTTCCTCCTCAGCCTCCTTTTTTCTCCTTTCTGCTATTTCTGCTGCTGTTTCTTTCTTCTGAAGAATTAAGTTACCTTTCGTTTTAGTGCTTGGATCATCGGGCGCCCGATAAAGTTCAATAATGGCCTGCACTTCACCCTTCCCTTTTTCAATTGCAATTGCTCCCATTTTTCTACCTCCATACTCAGGATAACCGAAAGTAATTTCCACTACATCACCAAGATCTTGAAAGTTTAAAACATCATATGTTCGTTCATGTATTGTTATTTCGTCCCCACAAAATTTTATACCCTTTATATACATCGTAGCTGCCTGTTTTTTTACAGAATAATCTTTACAATCAGATTGCGAAAAAGATACTTTAGTGAAAAAAAGAAATACAAAAAATACTAAGCTTTTACCCATTACAAATTGGTTTTAAATTTCTCTTCCATTCTTTACAAATTTCCGGAAGAGAAGCGGTGAAACATTGGTTATAAGGAAACCACACAAAAACAAAGTGGTTTAGTAAAGCTTGGTTAAGTTGACTGAATAGGTTCCAGTGCTTTTCTGCAAATGCGATCCGTCTAGGTGAAGTTTCAAAAACACGCTTATTTATTATGAGAATAGACTGATCAAAAACTTGAGATAATACCACCGAATTTGAAACTGCTGTTCGACTTTTCGAATTGAATGAAGTGTTTCTACCACGCAAAGTAATCGTTGAAAGCTGTTTTTCAAATCGTCTTATTGCAGTCTCTTTATCTGAGAATCCAATGAAAATCAAATGTTGCTCAAAAAACATAAGATAAATGCCTCGCTGACTCAACTCATCTGGAAGGTGATTTTTTGGTGCAAACTCCACATCCAATGGAAAAGTTCCCGAAAAAGAAACATCAAACAAATCGGATGAGGTGTAACTTATCATCGAATATCTTTTAACTTTAACATTGTAGATCAGTGAATTCACAAATCTATCCAGCAAAAAGGTTGATTCTTTGAATATTTTTTCTTAAATTGAACTATATATTCTATATTTGAACTATTAATTCGTATATTTATGATTGCCAACCCCGAAATCAAGATCAAGCAAATCAGAGAATTGAAGAATTTCACGCAGGAACATGTAGCCACGCAATTGGGCTTAACTACACGTGCATATTCGAAGATCGAATCGGGAGAAACGCAGTTAACGATCAACCGGCTTAATGAAATTTCCAAGATTCTTGAAGTCGATCCAATTGAAGTACTAGGCTTTGATCATCAACAGATTTTCAATAATTACGGGAAACAAGAAGGCAACATTGGAAATTTTGGCACCTACAACATAATCCCCGAAAAACTCATCCAACAATACGAGAAAACGATACAGATTCTGGAGGATGAGGTAGCTTTGTTGAAGAGTTTGATTAAGTGAGAGAATAGACCGCTGGCGCTGATAGAAAATAGATCGCTCCGCTGATAGAGCATAGACCGCTGGCGCTGATAGAAGATAGATCGCTCCGCTGAAAGAATATAGACCAATCTATGTTCTATGTTCTATGTTCTATGTTCTATGTTCTATGTTCTATGTTCTATGTTCTTCCAAAATCCCTATCTTTCCTACATGAAAGTCCTTTTTCTTGATAGCGTGCATCCCATCCTTGCCGAACGTTTATCTGCCAATGGATACAATTGTGTGGAGGCTTGGGAATGGAGTAAGGAAAAGTGCTTGCAAGAGGCAGCCACGGCGGATGGTTTTGTTATCAGGTCCAGATTTTCGATGAATGAAGAATTTCTGCAGTTCGCGCCACAACTGAAATGGATCGCTCGTTCCGGTGCAGGCATGGAGAACATTGATGTGAACTACTGTACCAAAAGAGGCATTAAACTGTATAATTCACCGGAAGGAAATCGAAATGCCTTGGGTGAACATGCACTGGGAATGTTGCTTTCCTTGATGAATAAGTTACATACCGCAGACAGAGACATTCGAAACGGGCAATGGGACAGAGAAGGTAATCGCGGCGTGGAATTGGATGGAAAAACCGTCGGCATCATCGGTTACGGAAATAATGGAAGTGCCTTTGCTAAAAAACTGCGCGGCTTTGATGTAAAACTGATGGCATATGACAAATACAAAAAAGGCTTCGGTGATCATTTCGTAATGGAATGTACCCTGAATGCGATCCTGAAAAATGCCGATGTTATTTCCTTGCATATCCCGC
This sequence comes from Crocinitomicaceae bacterium, assembly GCA_044340465.1. Lineage (GTDB taxonomy): Bacteria > Bacteroidota > Bacteroidia > Flavobacteriales_D > Crocinitomicaceae > M0103. The sequence goes on from JBIITO010000072.1 coordinate 11,097, forward strand.
AGAACAAAGAAACGATGTGGATGATCAACGATCAGTTCTTTCAGAAACTTCAAAAGCCAATCTGGTTCTTGAATCTATCTCGCGGTAAGATCGTTGAAACGGCAGCATTGGTCAGAGCAATGAAGAATGGAAAAGTGAGGGGCGCCGGACTGGATGTACTCGAATACGAAAAGAGCAGTTTTGAACAGTTCTTCGAGCAGGAATTACCGGAAGATTTCAAATACCTACTGGAGGCGGATAACGTGATCCTTTCGCCACACGTAGGTGGCTGGACACAGGAAAGTTATTTTAAACTGAGTAATGTGTTAGCGGATAAGATCTTAGGGGATTTGGCGTAACCGTCGCCTTTTATTCTTAAATTCAACTTGTGGAAATCAAATTTACAACCAAGGAACAAAGTAACTTCGAACAGGAACAAGCCTTTCTGAAGTTGTCTCCGCATGAACGGTTTATAGCATTTATTCGCTTGAGTAACCAGATCCTGAAACTCCCTAGGCTAAAATCAAAAGACAAGAAAAACAACTTTGTGTTATCGCTTTACGAAGAGGAACATATTAGTCCGAACTAGTCCCAACCCTCAATACATTCCCAAAGTACAGATCTTTTCCGGTAGTGGTTTTCATCCAGAGTTCGTTGACTTCGAAAGATCGACCCACAAAATACATCTCAGCCAAGGATTGGATCATGGGCACATCCAAGGTCGGTGAATAGGTATTCATAATCAGGAAGCCCTCCGGTTCAAGCAACTCAGCCGTAGACGCCATGAGCTCATCGATCTTGTCCTCCAGCTTCCATTTCTCCCCTTTCACGCCTAATCCCCAGGCAGGAGGATCCATGATGATTCCTTTGTATTTATTTCCACGTTTTTGTTCACGTGCAGCAAACTTCAAGGCATCTTCCAACACCCATTTGATGTTCAATAAACGACTTGATTCCATATTCTCGCGCGCCCAGGAGAGCAGTTGTTTTACAGAATCCACGTGTAATGTTTCTGCTCCCTGATAGCGCGCAATGCACGATGCTGCACCGGTGTAGGCAAACAAATTGAGGAATTTATCGTCTGATCTAAGGTGTGATTTAATGAAATCCCAGTTGATGCGTTGTTCCGGAAACAAGCCAACATGTTTGAATTTGGTGAGTTCGAGTTGAAACGTCAATTGCTGGTATGAAATAGCCCATTTCTTCGGAACGTTTTTCTTCAATGGCTTCCAGACACCTGATTGCCCTCCTTTTTGAACGAATTCCCAATGAGCAATCTGTTCCCACTCTTTAAAGGTTTTTTCAGATTTAAAATAAGCTTGAACTTCTGGTCGGATCGTGAGTAAGGAGCCCCATCGCTCCAATTTTTTTCCTCCTCCGGCGTCGATCAACTCATAATCTTTCCAACCTGAGGTATAAAGACGTTCCGCAGACATCTTATTTCATTCGGGGCATCTTCTTACGCCCACCCATCATTTGAGCCATGCGCATCTGATTTTTCGACGGAGCCATTTTCATCTGGTTCTGCATCATGTTGATCTGATCACGCATCATA
>JBIITO010000158.1:0-3766 GCA_044340465.1 Crocinitomicaceae bacterium
GCTCGTTTGTGAAGAACTATCCTAAGAATAGAAATGTAGGTGCAGCCTGGCGAAAAATCTATGAATTGTTTATGAGTGAATTCAGCGAGAACCGCATCGATGAGTTTCGAATTGCCTATCCACATTATCCTTATGTCGATGAATTGGAAGTGGACATAAAGAATTTCAAATTACAATTGTTGCCTTTTAATGAAGGTGATCTGTATGGTTTTATGGACTACGATGGGAATATCCATATTAAACCACAATACGAACAAGCGGCATTTTTTAGTGAAGGACTCGCACTTGTCATGAAAGAGGATAAATACGGGTTCATTGACAAAGGAAATAAGTTGATAGTTCCATTTATGTATACATCCGCTACGGATTTTGAAAAGGGCAGATCGGTGGTAGAACTTGATGGAAAATACGGCATGATCGATCGTTCGGGAAAACGTATTTTTCCTGTTGAATTCAAAGAATTGGGTGCTTTATCAGATGGTTTGGCTTATGGACAAAAAGACAGTCTGTTTGGGTATTATGATGCGGACTTCATTCAACGCATTCCTGAAAAATATGAAGAAGCATTCCCTTTTTCGGACAGTGTAGCGAAGGTTCAGATCGGAGAGAATCAGGCATTTATTGATATCTATGGAACCAATGTCGTGGCTCCGGGATACAGTTCGGTTGAATTCTTTAGTGATACCCTGTTGATCTTTGAAGACAATGGTAAATATGGGTTGATGAAGCGTAATTGTGAAGTGGTCATAAACGCGCAATACGATCGCATCATGAAACCCGTAATCGACCGAACAATGGTTATTCAGAATGGGAAGATAGGATACATCGATCTTTCGGGAAATCTGATCATTCCCGTGCAATATGAAACTTTTCCTAATTCTCCCGCAAAAGGACAATTCAATTCCAACCTCACCGTGATTAAATTCAAAGGAAAATACGGAGTGATCGATAAAAATGGTCGGGTGATTCTTGCAGCAACCTTTAATGAGATCGGCGATATTAGTTCGGTTATGGCTTTTTCCAAAGGAAAAGGGTGGGGATACACAGATCTATTGGGTAAAGTAACGATTCAGCCTGCGTATTCCTATGCAGAAAGTTTTGTTGCAGGAACGGCGATTGTGGAATTAAATGGTTTGCAGGGGGTGATCGACTCGAAAGGTACCGTTTTGTTACCGCTCCAATACAAAAGCGTTAGTCGTATTGGAAAAGAGTATTTGATGGTTTACAATGGCACGCATTATGGATTGCTCAATTTGAAGGCGGAGATGATCCTTCCTACGGAGTTTGAATCTATCCGACAAGTAGACAAAGAGTTGATCGTGTTAAGTAAGAACGGACAAATACAGTATTTTTATACGAAGGAGTCGAGGGTTATTCAGCCTCTGTCAAACGAGTAATATTACGTGATCCATTTTATAGAGAAATATCGCTGGGGAATCATTGCTGCATTTGCGGTGTTTACCGGTGTATTCGTGTATCTGCAATTCGAGATCTATGAGCAATACTGGCCCGTTGCTCCTTTCACTGATCAGCCGGAGGTGTCGGTTCAAGACGAAAAAGAATTAATGGTGACACCGGAAGACCTGATGATCCAGCAAGATCAGGGTATGGATGATGTGAAAAGTATTTCACGTAACAGAGATGACCAACGAAAGCGCTCCGATGAGAATTGGTCTCAAAATGCACCTTCAGAAGATGGTGCCAGTAAGGCAAAGGAATACGAAAAGCAATTATTTCAAGAAACAGGTGGAGAGGCTAAACGTCAAGCGATCAAAGAGGAAATGAACAAACGTCAAAGTGATCGCTCTTCTACCTCGAACAGTCGAAATTCTGAACAGTCGTCATCTCAAAAAAGTGGAAATACGGCCTATTCAGGTAATGTGATGGTCGACTGGTCGCTTAAAGGACGAACACCTCATCAGAATGATAATTGGTGGATCCGAAATCCCGGATATACTTGCGGATATGGTTCAGCAGGAAGAGTTACTGTGCATATTAAAGTGAATCAGAATGGAAATGTGGTCTCTGCCGTACCCGTTGCTTCGGCAGGATCAAATCAATGCATGATCGATCAGGCGGTTATTTACGCAAAGAAATCGCGGTTCAATTATTCCGGATCTGCTTCTGCTCAACAAGAAGGAACCATTACCTACACGTTTATTTCGCAGTAAATGAGGGATCTGGTACGTAGTTTACTTCCTTCCTTTTTGCTGCAGTGGTACCGTCAACGGAAAAAGGATCTCCGTAACGAAGAGTTGAATGAACTTCGGATAAAAGGCGAGGTGCTGACTCAAAATGAATTAAAAAGGCAATTTCAGACCATAGGCATCTGTTCGGGTGATTCCCTGCTCGTTCACGCAAGTTTATCAAAGATCGGTTACGTAGAAAATGGTCCGGAGACGGTCGTGCAAGCTTTACTGGATGTGGTTGGATCGGAAGGAAATTTACTCATGCCGAATTCACCAAATACTTCGTTTCAGCTGGATTACATCCGAAATTTGAAAGAATTTGATGTAACCAATGACCGATCAGGTCTGGGTGCGATCTCGGAATATTTTCGAAAACTACCGACTGCGATTAGAAGTGCGCATCCAACCGAACCGGTCACGTGCGTGGGACCAGATGCGAAATGGTTTACGTCAGAACATTTTGGTGAGCTCACACCCTACACATCCAAGAGTCCATTTGCGAAATTATCTCAAAAAGGAGGGAAGATCCTATATCTGGGAGTGACTCTCGACAATGCTGGAACCAATTTGCATACGTTGGAAGATGCTGTTTCAGACTTTCCTTTCCCGGTATATGCGCAAGAGGTCTTTGAAGTAAACGTTAGATTTCCAGATGGTCGTGTAGAATGTATGCAAACCAAAGTTCATAACCCTGTACAAAGTAAAGAAAGGCGCTGTGACGGATTGATCCCGCTTTTTATTGAAAAAGGAGTGATGAAGCGTGTCCGAATTGGTCAGGCAGAATCACTTTTAGTGGATGCCAAAGGAATGCTTGAGGTAATGCTGGAAGCTTATAATGAGCGAGGTGTTACGATGTATACTCCACAAGGAACGAAATAGAATCTGTATCTTTAAACAGCCATTAACTAGAAGTATGAAAGAGATCAACTGGACGACCATCAAAGAATTTCAAGACATTACCTACAAATATGCCAATGGTGTGGCTCGTATTGCCTTTAATCGCCCGGAATGCCGGAACGCGTTTCGCCCAAAAACGACAGATGAATTGCTGCAGGCTTTGATCCATGCACATGAATCACAGGAGATCGGGGTAGTGTTGGTCAGTGGCGAAGGGCCATCCCCTAAAGATGGAGGCTGGGCATTTTGTTCAGGTGGAGATCAACGAGTACGTTCAACAACCGGTTACAAAGGGGAAGATGGTGTCAACCGCTTTAATATTTTGGATGTACAGCGACAGATTCGTTTCATGAATAAAGTGGTGATCGCTGTAGTTCCAGGTTGGGCAGTAGGAGGAGGACATAGTTTACATGTGGTGTGTGATCTTACCATTGCGAGTAAAGAACATGCGGTTTTCAAACAAACGGATGTAGACGTGGCCAGTGTGGATGGTGGTTTCGGTTCAGCTTATCTGGCAAGACAAGTCGGTCAGAAACGGGCCAGGGAGATCTTCTTTCTGGGACGGTCTTATTCAGCACAGGAAGCTTTTGACATGGGAATGGTGAATGCAGTAGTGCCGCACGAAGAATTAGAACAGACAGCTTACGATTGGGCCCAAGAAATTCTAACGAAAAGTCCGA
>JBIITO010000159.1:0-3755 GCA_044340465.1 Crocinitomicaceae bacterium
GGCTATCACAGATAGTTTTGGAAATGTAATTAATCCGGGTTCACGAATACGAAGCGAATTCGGATCATATATAAAGATTAAATTTATTCAGACGCTTGCGAAAAATATCGAATTAAAATCAAAACTTGAGTTCTTTTCAAATTACACGCAAAACCCTGAAAATATTGATGTCAATGCTGAGGCGCTATTAAATTTTAAAGTAAATAGTTGGCTATCAGCTTCACTTCAGTGTATGTTAATCTACGATGATGACATCGATATTCGTGATGCATCAGGTAGAATTGGTCCCAGAACTCAGTTTAAATCAGTATTAGGTTTAGGGATTTCTTATAAAATGAAGAATTACAACGACTAGTTGAGGATGCCGTTAACTTTGTTAATTTCGTTCTCGCTGTGCATTTGAGTTCTGACATATCAGCTTTCTGGTTGTTACCATGGTTACTGGTCTGTATTCTGATCGTCTGGTATTTTTACAGAAATAACAAGTGGTTCAATGGGTTATCAGCGACAGTTCGCTGGACATTTCGATCTCTTAGGGTGTCGATCCTATTTCTTTTAGGAGTATTGTTGTTTGGCTTTTTAATTCAAAATCAATCCTTTCGTTCAGAAAAACCACTGGTAGTATTACTCGCAGACCGATCTGCTTCCATGCTGAATTATTCGGATAGTGCGAGTATAAAAGGTCAGCTTGCTGAGCTTCGGAATGATATGAGGGATCTTCTGGAAGAAAAATTTGAAATTGTTGAGATGAGCGTAGGATCTGATGCTCAATACGAGAACTTCTCTTCATTTACTGACGGAAATTCAGCGCTTTCAAAGGGTTTTTCCAAGATCAATGTAGACTTCTACAATCGAAATGTGGGCGCGGTTCTATTCGTTTCTGATGGCAATTTTAATAAAGGAAGTCATCCTATCTACGAAGCGCAGAAGATCGATTTTACGCCGGTTTATTCACTCATCGTTGGGGATACAATTCCCAAACGTGATCATTATATAAAGAATGTTGCAGCGAACGATATTGCTTTCCTCAAGAATAAATTTCCTGTGGAAGTAGATATTGAAGGGGTGAAGATGGGCAAAGGTGCTACCTCTGTGTCTATCGTTCAGAACGGAAAAGTATTGGCAAGCCAGCAAATTAATTACACAAATGGCAAAACTGATTTTAACCATATTTCTTTTCTGATCGAAGCTAGCAAAGTAGGATTTCAGTCTTATTCAGTGGTACTTAAAAAAGAAAATAACGAGTCGAATTACGAAAACAACATACGTAATTTTTATGTCGAAGTACTGGATGCGCGCAGCAAAATCCTTATTCTTTCAGGGGCGCCGCATCCGGATGTATCTGCATTTGTAGAATCCTTGGGTACGGACGAGAATTTAGAAGTAGTTAGTGTACTTACTAAAGACTGGGATCGCAATCTCAAGAATGTAGACCTGATCATCTGGCACGAACCGGGAATCAATTATTCACAAGAGATCCAAGAGTTGCTGACGCAAAGGGCTTTACCGATCCTTTATTGCATCGGACCGAATACCGGATCAGGTGTTGTCAGTAAATTGCGCGTTGGACTTCAAGTAAGCGGATCGAATCAATTCGATGAAACTCAAGGTAACTGGAATGATGGATTCGGCAATTTTGAGATCTCACCTGCATTGAAGAATTCAATTTCTTTTTATCCGCCATTAAAAACGAAGTTTGGGGAAGCAAACTTGACTGGTAGTTTTTCCGTGGCTATTTATCAAAGGATTGGACCTGTAACTAAAAAAGACCCGTTGCTTTATTTCGGTTCGAACAATAACCAGAAATATGGTGTCATTTTCGGTGAAGGAATCTGGAAATGGCGATTGAATGATTTTTTACGGACAAAATCGTTTGTAGCCTTCAATGAGCTGATCCATAAAACCACTCAATATTTATTAGTAAAACAAAATGCATCCAATCTTCAAGTGCATTTTTCAAAGCGATTTACTAAAGACGAGGAGGTCATCGTGAATGCTTCTGTATATAATGAATCGCTGGAAAAAATTACTTCACCAAAAGTTAAAATGGTTGTTAAAAATGAGCGGGGAAGCGTTTTAAACCGCGATTTCGCTAAGTCTGGTGAGATGTACAGATTGTCACTGGGCAAGTTAGCGCCAGGAAAATATAGTTGGTCTGCTTCAACTTCTTTTAATGGTAAATCCTACAGTAAATCGGGAGAGTTTGTTGTAGAAGATGTCGCTCTCGAAAAATTGAACAGTTCTTCGAATGGTCAAGTGATGCAGCAGTTGGCAAAACGAACAGGGGGAGAATTTCGTTATTTGAAAGACTACCAAAAAACGCTTGATAAGCTCTTAAAACGAGATGATATCACCAGTGTTTCTTATGAAGAAACTATCTTCAACGATCTTATTGATCTGAAATGGATCTTTTTCCTTCTTCTGTTCTTGCTTACGTTAGAGTGGTTCTTGCGAAAATGGTTAGGAGCGTATTAGTGAGTAGATTGTATTTAGCAGTAAATATACTGCGTCAAAAAGTGAATAAATATCTTCATGAAAAAAGCAATAATAATTGGTGCAACATCGGGAATTGGTAGAGAGCTGGGAAAACTTTTGATTAATACAGATTATAAAGTTGGATTAACAGGAAGGCGATCCGAGTTATTGAATGAATTAAAAAATGAATATCCAAATTCTTGTTTTATAAAATCAATTGATGTAATGGATACAAGTACTACAATTGAAAAATTGGAAGAATTGACTAAAGAACTTGGTGGACTTGACTTACTAATTATAAGTTCAGGTACAGGCGACATTAATGAAAACTTAGATTTTGAAATAGAAAACCGAACTATTTGCACAAATGTTATTGGTTTTACCTGCGTAGCAGATTGGGCATTTAATTATTTTGAAAAACAAAAATTCGGACATTTAGTAGGTATTAGCTCCATTGGAGGTCTTCGAGGAAGTAGTCACGCACCTGCTTATAATGCAACAAAAGCTTATCAAATAAATTATTTAGAAGGGCTTAGACAGAAAGCAAAAAAACTTAAAATTCCGATTGATGTTACAGACATTAGACCTGGTCTTGTAGATACCGAAATGGCTAAAGGCAAAGGATTGTTTTGGGTAATGACAGTTGAAAAAACTGTTGGACAAATTTGTAAAGCTATTAGGAGTAAAAGGAAAATTACTTATGTTACGAAACGATGGAGTCTAATAGCGATTATATTAAAGCTAATACCAAGAGTGATTTATGACAGAATGTGACAATAAAGAACAATCAACCATAATAAGAGCAATTAATATTGACGTATCGCAGGCGCAAAATAAGTCTTATGCATCAATATCAAATAGTTATAGGTTAATTCTATACGATGTTTAATAAGCGTAATAATATGATTAACCCTAATGCTTCATACATATTGCTAACTGATCGAAGGAAGACTATGAACATGATATTTTTTTATTTGACAAAATAATTTCAGTTCAGAGTCGTTCTTGTACAAATATTCATTGCCTATGTTGAAAAAATACCCTGAATTTGCTCCAGCCGAGGAGTTAAAAATCGGTCCAAACAGCAAATTACTTCATTCGATCTTGAACTATAGCAAATCAGTTGAAGTCAAAAAAAACGGAAAGAACAAGGTTCTGATCCATTTGAATTAAAACAAAAAAGGGGCTGTCTCAAAAGGATAGTCCCTTTTTCATTTGATTTTGTTAAAAACAAAAAACGGGAGATTTCTCTCCCGCCCTGAAAGATGCGTATCTTTCAG
>JBIITO010000160.1:0-3754 GCA_044340465.1 Crocinitomicaceae bacterium
TGGTCACAGTGACGGTGTACGATCCGGCTGTATTGGCTGTGTAACTGTTTGCTGTTTCACCCTGAAGGACTGATCCGTTGTTATTCCACTGATAGGTCAATCCGGCTCCAGTATTGTCGTTCAAGTCTACAGACCCACCCTGACAGAAGGTTGTTGCACCTCCGGCGGTTATGCTTGCACTTGGTAGTGCGTTTACTGTAACGGAAGTTGCTGCAGAGGTTGCTGAACAGCCATTGCTGTTGGTAACGGTAACAGTGTATGATCCGGCTGTATTCGCTGAGTAACTGCTTGCCGTTTCACCCTGAAGGGCCGATCCGTTGTTTTTCCACTGATACGTCAATCCTGCTCCCGTATTGGCGTTCAAGGCTACGGAACCTCCTTGACAGAAAGTTGTTGCACCTCCGGCGGTTATACTTGCACTTGGTAGTTCGTTTACTGTAACGGAAGTTGCTGCGGAGGTTGCTGAGCACCCATTGCTGTTGGTCACAGTAACGGTGTATGATCCGACTGTATTCGCTGTGTAGCTAGATGCCGTTTCACCCTGAAGGGCCGATCCGTTGTTTTTCCACTGATAGGTCAATCCTACTCCGGTGTTGGCATTGAGCGCAACTGAACCACCCTGACAGAACGTAGTGCTCGTTGAAGAACTCACAGAAGAATTAATCAATGGACAATTCCCTATTTTAGAAACATAAATTGGGCTATATATTGTGGGCGATGATCCCAATGGGGTTAATGTGGTCGTGCTTGTGCCCAAATCGAAATTTACTGGCGCCGAATAGATTCCTGAAATATAATACCTATTAGGAGCTAAAACGTGAAGTTTTCTTCCGAAGGCATTTGGAATTTGATTTACTTCTAGAAAAATTCCGCTCTGATTGATTTTCAGCAAAAAAGCAGATCCTGTAGGTCCTGCAGACATACTTTGAATACCTAACCCGGAATCAAAATCTACTGTTCCGCCAAAGCCACCGTGTATGTAAATATTATTATTTTGATCAATGTCCAAATCTTGAGATGACTCGCTTACAGTACCCCCTATTATATTTCCCCATAAATAGCTTCCATTGTTATCCAAAGCAACGTAAAAAAAATCACTACTTCCATTTGAGGTTTGATAATTTTGATCCGCTCCGGGAGCTAAATCAATAGTTTCCTCGAAATAACCACCTAAAATTACATTTCCAAGATTATTTACTTTAATTTCATTTGGAAATTCATTACCTACACCTTGAATACCTTTCAGCCACAATGGAGACCCATCCGAACTATATTTAGCAATATACACGTCTCGACATCCTTCATTGTCTAAAGCCACACTTAATGGAAAAGTATTACTGTTTTGTGAAAAATTTCCAAAGGTTGCCTGGGCATTTGGTTGACAAGTCCCACCACCCAAGGTTGAATAATAAATACCTGTGGTATATACATTTCCTGAGGCGTCAACAAATGAAGCATATCCCTCACTTTGGTATGTAGTATTTGATGGGGCTTTAACACATCTAACCCAAACATAATTACCGTTAGAATTTAACTTAAGAACAAAGTCATGGTTTCGATCCGGCCAATTTTGAGTTTGAGTACTTGACCCAGGATCCCAATCTATAGTGCCTCCAGTTGTAGTGCCGGTTAAAACAATGTTTGAATTAACGTCACACATAACTTGATTCGGAATAATAGCATCGTCTAATGTTTTAGCCCATATAAGATTACTATTTGAACCTAACTTTAAAACAAAAGATCCAGTCTGATTCGTGTAATAGGTAAACGGACTAGGATCAAAATCCATATTAGTCCTATTGCTAGACCCAATAATAATCAAATTATTATTTTGGTCAATTTCTATTCCACTAAAATACTCATCATAACCACTGGAAGACGAACCAAATTGGTATGCCCATTGAAAAATTCCATTTGAATCGAGCTTACAGATAAACGCATCGTAACTATTTAAGGCGCTCTTGTTTTGAGTGCTTAAGCCTGGATCAAAATCAACCGTCCCTGTAAATGAACCAACGATAAAAGTGTTGCCGGAGTTATCAATAGCCATATCACTCTGTCTCAATTTCGCTGTTACTCCATCAAGTCCAAGTGCCCACTGATAAAATTGTGCTGAAACTAAGTTTGTGCAGTAAATTAGAATAATCCCAAGAAACAAAAGCTTCGAATAAGGCATTTTTGTCATTATGTATCAATTTATGAGTGATGAACTGAGAGATTAATTAGTTTATGAATCTAATTTTGTGAGTAAATTATTGTTGGATATTAGACTCTCCATCATTTGTGGCAGTATAGCTTTGAGGTTCGTCCAAGGATTCCTCCTGTTCTGTTCCTGTAAACGCTGCAAAGAAATCGTTCAAACCTTCAAAATACCTATGCGAACGAGTAAAAGCTCCATTTCCTTGGTAACTTTGAACACGTTCTTGACAGGAGGAGTTTAAAATTGGTGTTAATGTAAACAAATAGTGATCGCCTAAATTTAAGATGGGTTGAAACTTTTGCAAGTCATTAATAATGAATCGATGTAAATTATTTCTGTTCAGCCCAGTAAAAACCGGATCTGAATGGTTTAAAGACCAATTAATTTGACGGTTAACTTTACCGATATATTGTAGCTGGCCAAAATACACAACAACGATATACCCAATATCTCTAATATCCCAATTCTCAGGACACACATAATAATTGTACAATTTTGTAGTATGTGTGGCGAATGCGCCACTAACTGCCATCACTCTTTCAGCCATAGTAGGTGTTTATTCAAAAAAACATACATTTTACTGAATTCCCCGACTTTTTTAAGGCTTTTATGTCCTTATTAAAATTATTTTACTACTTTTAAGGAAAATAACGCCATGAAAGAAGCGATTGAAAACATTAAAAAGTTTCGCGAATTAAAAAACATAACCCGCGAAGAATTAGCAGATAAACTTGAAATGAGCTTATCTGGATACAGTAAACTGGAGCGCGGAGAAGTGGATATTACCCTTACAAAATTGTACCGTATCGCGGATATTTTGGAAGTATCCGTGTCGCAGATCCTCAATTTCGACGCTTCTCAGATTTTTAACATCAAGGATCATGGTGTTGCAAATGTGGATATTCAGTCACAGACCAACAACTACCAGGACGAATACAAAGACAAGTACATCAAGATGCTCGAGGCAGAGGTGGAGCGCTTGAGAGGGAAGTGAGGATTATAGACCGCTACGCTCAAAGACAAAAGACTTAAGGACCGCTACCGCTCAAAGACAAAAGACTTAAGGACCGCTACCGCTCAAAGACAACCCTTCGGCTATGCTCAGGGTAAAAAGACTTTGAAATCGTTCTTCGCCTCATTCTCACTCTGAATATCGATCGCAGACGCGGAGAGAGCCGAGATGTGAGACCTCATTCCCCGCACTCTTTCTCGTTCTGATTGCAGGTCGCTGGCGCTGAGAACCGAGATAAAAAGAACATGTAAATTAGGATAAAAGTGCGGAATTTAAGAGCATAAAACTATTGAAACATTGATGTCTTCATTCCGAATACTGAAATCTTACACCTCTAAACGGTTTTCTAATAATTCATTATACTTCTCGAGTAACTCATAGTATTTGGTTCTCCAGTACTCGACATCTTTTGATCCAGCAGTTTAGGGACTAATGAGTCGCTCCTTAATAAGCCAATTTATAATTTTTAGGCAGGAATAGGTATGTAAAAAATTGCAACAAAAAGATGGCTTCTTTCATGAGTTGAAGCATCATTTTCTTTA
>JBIITO010000161.1:0-3730 GCA_044340465.1 Crocinitomicaceae bacterium
TCACCCCATGGAATTCCATTAGATTTGATCTTCGATAAAGCCATATTTATAGGCGGGCTCTACGAGAATTACTTTTACACCTCTCGAAAAGAAAGCGTAATGCTTTACTCCATAAACAATGAATTAACCCATGTCCATAAAGGATACATCGTCAAACAAAATTGAATATCTTCCTTGGAATGAGATTCCTGGACTAATCAAAGATACCTTTAAGGAATTTTTTGAAGAAAAGGGCTTGTTTCATGGGGCTGCATTAGCATACTACACTGTTTTTGCTGTGGTGCCCTTACTTTATTTGTGTATTTCTTATTTCGGTAAAATTATAGGTCAGGATGTGATGCTCCAGATCATTGAAGACCTTCTCAAAACGAAAGTTGGAATTCAGGATGTAAGTGGAATCATGGATTTTGTCAGCCAGTTGAATTTTGAGAAGAGTAACTGGTTGATGGAGTTTGTGGGGATTGTTGTTCTTTTGGTTGCGAGCTCCGCTTTTGTGGTATGTTTGCGACATAGCATTAATGATTTCTTTGACCTTGAAGTAAATTACTCCTCTCGTAAAAAGAAATTGGTTAAGAACATTCTTTTTCGTATGCTTTCTCTAGCCGTGGTTGCGGTTTCCACTGTAGTAATCATTGTTTTTTATTTTGCTCAGACAGTATTGGTGTCTTTAAGCAGTGACTTTTTTAGCAATGCTCATTGGCTGGATTTTATTTTGTCAAATTTATTAAGACATGGATTTTCCATCTTAAGTAACGCTCTACTTTTTATGATGATCTTTAAATATGTGCATGATGGTTTTGTTAAGTGGAAGTTGGCTTTCGGTGGTGCAATTGTAACATCAATTCTTCTTTATGTTGGACAGTTACTAATTAAGTACTATTTGTTCAATTTCTTTTATGGAGGAACTAGCGGAGGTATCGCAGGGACTCTTTTCGTTCTTCTTGCATGGGTTTATTACAGTTCTCAGATCATATTTTTTGGTGCAAAATTTACTTCCGTATATGCCAAGAAAATCGGTAAACCAATTCATTTCAGAGAATAAATGTTTAGATAATTGTCATTTTATGTCGACTATTTAATCTTTTTATCTAAGTTTGTTAAAACGAAGAACAAATGATCGGTAATAATCTCAAGTTACTCAGAAAAAGAATGAAGCGATCACAGGAGGAAGTGGCGCAGGATCTTAATCTTACACGTTCATCCTACAGTGGTTATGAAAATGGAGTTGCTCAACCAAGTATTGAAAATCTCATTGCATTTGGTGATTACTTCAAAGTGACGGTGGATGAATTGCTAAAAAAGGATTTTTCATTATTCACTGATGGGGATTGGAATTTACTAGAGAAAGGCCTGGATAGAGATGTGAAAGGTCAGAAATTAAGGGTCTTGACAGCCGTAGTTGATCAAAATGAAGAGGAATTGATCGAATTGATCCCTTTCAAGGCTAGTGCCGGATACACTTCGGGATATGCCGATCCAGATTACCTGAAGGTATTACCAACGTTTACACTGCCATTCCTTTCAAGGAACAAAAAATATCGCTCTTTTCCAATTAAAGGTGATTCAATGCCTCCTGTAGTGGAGGGCTCATATGTGGTAGCAGAATATATTCAGAATTGGATGTCGATTCGTTCAGGAACCCCATGTATAGTTATTACAAAGGACGATGGTATTGTTTTTAAAGTAGTTCATAATCTGCTTGAATCAGAACAATCCTTTCGTTTGTGTTCAACAAACACCTTCTACAAGCCTTATGATGTTCATGTTAAGGATATTCTGGAGATATGGAAGTTTGTTAATTACATTTCACCTGAATTACCAGAGGTTCGCATGGATGACCAGGAGCTGAGTCGTTCTATTCAGGACTTGCAAAAAGAGATTCACGATCTGAAGTCTTCGTTAGGGAAATCGTAATTACTTTTTACGATAGAGATTATTCTCTGTGATCACAATTTCCTCAAGGATGAGCGATCTCAGAAGATTTTTTGTGTAAATTGATGAAAGATGGAGGTGTTCAGCGCATTCATCAAGTGAATGGGCGCTTTCAAGAAAATTCAATAGTGTTTCTTTTGTTTTTCTTTGATCCAGGTTGATTTCTTGTTTTTTTATACAATGATCACAAACACCACACGCTAGTCCTGTTTGTCCAAAATATTCAAGTATCGCAAGAGAACGACATTTATCTTGAGTCAAAAAGTCTGTTACTGCTGCTAATTTTTCTTCGGTATTTTTTTTTCTCAAACCATATACTTCGTTCGAGATAGTCAAATAATCATCTGGTAGTCGCTCGTGAAGGAAAGTGACCGTGGGTAGATCAGTCGACCAGGTAATGTCAATTATACCAAAGGTTTCTAGTTCTTGTAGTCGCTGTTTCAGTTGTGTTTCAGTTAACTTTAATCGCTGACTGAGTTCTTTTTCATGGATTTCGAAATAGAGGTCAAAAATACCGGGATAACTTCTTGATAGTAGTGTGGTGAAAGGTAGGAATTTTGGATGTGCGATTTGAAAATTGTATAATTCTTTAATGCCGACAATGTATTTAATTTTTGTGGGATTGAAGAAAGATTCTGAAAAGGAAAGTGTTCCATTCATTTCCAAAAGTTTCAGAGAATAAAATGTTGATGTTGGATCTACATCATATGTAGATGTGAATTTCTTGATGTCTAGCGGATATGTTTCGTCTCTTCCTGATCCAATTGCCACTTTGAGAAAGCTGCAAAGAGCGCGGTAACAATGCTTAATCGTCTCAATAGGAGGGAATTGTTTTTCAAACGATTTTCGATGAAGAATGAGATCTTGTTCAGTCCATAATGTAATCGCTTTGGCAGCCTCCCCGTCCCGTCCGGCTCTTCCGGCCTCTTGATAATAGGCTTCCAAGGATGATGGGAATTCACAATGAATAACATACCTCACATCTGGTTTGTCAATACCCATTCCAAATGCATTCGTAGCTACAATCACCCTGGTTCGATCGTTTAACCAATTATCAAGGATCAATTTTCGAACATTATTATTCAACCCACCATGAAATGCAGCTGCTTGCACCCCTGAGTTGATGAGTGCTCTGGTGACATCTTTGACACTCTTGCGTGTTTGACAATAGACGATTCCTGTAAATTTCGAATGTGATTTACAAAACCTAATTATGTTATTTAGTTTATTATCAGTTTTGTATGTGGTATAGATTAAATTTTTTCTTTCAAATGATGCTTCATGAATTCGTACATTCTTCAGTTCAAGCTGATCAATGATGTCCTGTCGTACGCGCATTGTCGCTGTGGCAGTTACGGCAATAATAGGAACCGATGGATGAAATTCTCTAAGGGTCTTTATTTTAAGAAAACTAGGCCGGAAGTCATGACCCCATTCAGAAATACAATGTGCTTCATCAACAACCAATAAACTTATTGACATCAGTTTGAAACGTTCAATAAAGAGACGTGATTGAATTCTTTCAGGAGAAGTATATAAGAAGTCAAGACCTCCAAATCGCGCGTTATCTAATAGCAGATCTATCTCACGGTAACTCATTCCGCTTATGATACATGCAGCTCGCAAACCACGTTTATTAAGGTTTTCAACTTGATCTTGCATTAGTGCAATCAAAGGTGAAATCACTATGGTAATTCCTTCGCGTGCTATTCCAGGAACTTGGAAACAAATAGATTTCCCACCACCGGTAGGTAGCAGAGCTATTGAGTCATATCCATTAATTGCATCTTGAACTATG
>JBIITO010000162.1:0-3712 GCA_044340465.1 Crocinitomicaceae bacterium
ATGGGGTTACAATTCCAAAAAGCAAACAACGGTAGTGATCGAGCGAAATGGAGTAAATTACCATCTGTTTGGTTCAGCCGACACACGTTTTCTATCTCCAGATTCGAATTTCTCAGACGGAACTACCTTTCAAACGCTTATCAATGAGTTGGAGCGCAATCACATTGCTGACCTGGATGAAATGATTTATGGCCGCAGAGGGTTTGACTACTGGATCGAATATAACACCAAGAAAAAGAACGAAACAGAGATGAAAATCAACCAGAAGGAGAAAGAATTCTCCGATCTTGGCTATACGCCGATTGTCACAGGTGACAGAGCTTCACGAAATGTGAAAAAAGAAATGAAACGCGACCGAAAAACGGGTATTCATCCGGATTCGAAACCTAAAAATCAAGGTTACCAACCGAATACAGATGCCAACAATAAGCAAAAAGGAAGAACACAGAACAGCATCGTTGAATTATACGGTTTGTATAATGCTTATAAAAAGAAAATCGCTGAATTGGAACAGCAAAAACTGGAAGCTGTAGAACTTAGGGCTCGCTACCAACAAAAACTGGACATGTATAAACAAGTGATGGGATTGAACTGGGCTAGCTTCACCGAGGCAGACGGTTTGTACACTTTCGAGGATTCAGCCACATTTGATATCCGTACACAGGACTTCACTTTCCCTGCAACAGCTTCCTCACAGGATTTTGAGATTCGTCTCATTTCGATTCCTGAAACTGCCATCTCTGATCAGGCGGATGAAGTCATGCTGCACATTAACATGACCGATGCGCGACCAAATTACGATGCACGCCTTCAAATAGCTTTAAACGACGTGTTCTTGTCTGACAAATGGGAGTTGAGTCGCCCTCTTTTCCAAAGCAAGGACAGTATTGCATTACTCCAATTCTTTGAGGCATTACAAGACAAGAGGGTTGATTTTGAATTGATCGCACGCGGGCAGGGTGTTGGCCGATGGAACGGTTGCAGAACGGTTAAAGATGCGAAACCATCCGAATGGAACAATTATCCGGGAAATGCTTTTGACAGCTCCGTGGTTCGACTTCGAAAATCAGAATTAATGATCGATATACGACGAGGAATCACTGTGGAGATCAATTCCTACACCGATCCGGTGAAATCGAATCTGAACATAACCAATCCCGAACTATTGGAAGCAATGGCGAAATACAAATTGTCGAAAAACGATATGCTGAGTGCTCTACGAACATCTACGATCCTGACGAAGTTAAAATCCGAACTAAATGTGCTTGCAGGAACCTATCTTGGTCGCGAAAAAGCAAAAATTGTGATTGACCGATTCAACAAAGAATGGGCAAAAACCCGGGTAAGCGTTGGCGCCACCTCTTTCAAAATCAGTGAGCTAAAACCCTAATCAAAATGCAAAGACCTTTTCCGGAAAATTGAGCAAATACACTTTTTTAGAAGCGCGGGTCAAAGCAGTATACAGCCAGCGGAACATATCCCCATTCCAGCTATCATCATCAAGGAATCCCGGATCAATGAACACATTTTCCCATTGTCCACCTTGTGCTTTGTGACAGGTAACCGCATAGGCATATTTGATCTGCAGAGCATTGAAATACGGATCTTTCAGTATGAGTTGATAGCGTTTACGTTTATTCTTCTCGTGCATGTAATCCTTTTCCACGGCGTAAAATAATTCCCTCAAGCGTTCCCGACTTAACGAAGGCCCCTCGACCGAAAGGGATTCTGTGAATGCCAACACCTCCATTTCTGGAATTTCGTCGTAATCCGGAAAACGAACGATCAAACGTGCAAATTCGAATCCGTACTGCTCCTCTACCCTTTTGACGCGCACCACCTTCATCAATTCACCATTGGCAATAAAGCCCATGCGCGTCTGATCATCCGACCAGTAATAATTATTCTTCACTACCATCAGCACATCTCCTGAACAAATCGTTTCCTCATAGTATAGAATGCGCCCACGAACCGCCAGATTATAAGCATTTGCGCGCTTGTTCGACCGCGTGAGCAAGATGGTTTCATCCGAGCCTGAATTGGAATAACAGATTTCCAGCTCAGCTTGTAATTCATCACCAGGCAAGCGAATAAAATCCTTGAATCCTGATAAAATGAACTTTGGAGTTCCTCCTGGCTTCAGATTTCGAATCATTGTCGCATTGTACAGTATGCCAGATCCACTCGCTTGACGCAGTACTTGTGTCAGTGAGAGATCCATGATCTTGAGCCGTGTATAATGTGTCTCGAGGTATTTTCGATCCAGCGCAGGCGAATAATCCGACCCAACCGGTGGCAGCTGCCCCTGATCTCCCAGTAGGATCAATCGGCAATTCTTTCCTTCATAGACGAATTCGAATAAGTCATCCAGCAGATTTCTAGAACCTACATCACCGGAAGCATTCAGCGTATAATCACCGATCATCGAGGCTTCGTCTACAATAAACACCGTATTCGTAAATAAATTGGGGGCCAATGACATACCCGAGGATTCATCGACGGAAGAATTCCTGCGATAGATCACTTTGTGGATTGTAAATGCTTCTCTGGAAGATCGCTTACTCAGCACTTTTGCTGCCCTGCCCGTTGGAGCCATTAAACGCACTTTCATTTTAGACTGCGTCAATGCCTTCACAAAAGCTCCCAATACGGATGTCTTTCCGGTTCCTGCATAACCTCTGAGTAAATATAGCGGATATGGCTCTGTACGGTAGGTGAAATCAGAGAGATCCTGAATAAGCTGAAACTGATGTTCCGTGGGCGGAAAATCCATGCATTGCACGATTAGATCAGCTAATTTTCCCGGTACTGGCGAACTCATGGTTAAAGGTAAGCATGATCAATTCAAAAAACAGTTCCTTTAGCCGCTATTTTACACGTCACAGATATAAATAATTATGTCATCTCCTTTTGTGGGTCAAAAGGAGCAAAACCCTTTTCACTTTTGCAAGGAACCTGCCTCTGGCACCGCTGACAAATCTGCGTTTCGTGCATTCGCAACTTCACTTGATTTGCAGTCTGGTTCTGTGCAAAAGTGTTTCCCTCCATGAGTGGGAATAATTTATCTTATTTGAAATTTCAACTTTCGCAGTACAAATTATCAGCAAGCCTATTTTGCCTACCTTTGTTTAAACTTTAAATTGCATGAGCAGACTGACCGTAGAGATCAATGCACACCATGTTCGAATAACGGCAACAAACGACTCTAAGAATTCCGTTCATGAACACACTTTCAGCGATCTTCAGGATCACCGTTACGTCGAGCAAATGGATGCGTTGCTTGAAGACGCAGGACTAAGGAATCGTTCATTCGAAACCACTGCCCTTTCCTGGTCGGGATTCCGCACCACACTGATTCCGTCGAATGTTTTTGAAGACGGTAGCGCTCAGCGATTTTTTGAATTATGTTTTGGAAAACAGGTAGCTGGAGAGGCCATTTCGTTTGACCGACTGCAGGAACAAGGGATGGTGAATATTCACGAATTGCCTATTTGGGTAAAATCTTATTTTTTCGCCCGTTTTCCGAGAATAATCATACGTCACGAAGGTTCACATCTGATTCGACATTTGCTATCAAACAAATTTTCTACACTCGAAGTAATCTTATCTGTACACCAAGGACATTTTCTCTTGTGTATTGGCCAAACTGATCAATTGATTTATTATTCTACCTTCGATTTTCAGAATGTAGATGATATCCTTTATCACCTCA
>JBIITO010000163.1:0-3641 GCA_044340465.1 Crocinitomicaceae bacterium
GCTTGCACAACAAGTGAAGATGCTATTAAGGCAAAGACGCGGACAAATTCATTTTTTTCAAATTGAATCAGGCCTTTCCCAACTTTCATACAGCGTTAAGGAAGTTTTGAGCGGAGATGCGGTTCGCGACAGCTTAAGCTGGAGCAAAAGAACAAGAGCACGGAGCGAAAAAACTGACTGATCCAAGGGAAACGCCTTATGAAAGTTGAAAAAGCAGTTTTTCGTCCTTTTTTCTGCTTTGGCAAAAAAGGACAAGACAATATTAATCCCAGATTTGGATTTTCAGTGCGTCCCATTATCGATGCAAAAGGTAAAGAGAACTTCAAAAACTCGCCCTCTAATTCTATTTCTTTTGACCGCAAAAGTAGATTGAAACTTTTATGCCGTTTGAATAGCTGATTTTTAGTTGTTGAATGCAACCTGTAAGTTTGAATTCTCTTAAATTCAGTACCCAGCAAGATTCCCCAATAACAGTGCGATATAATCTAATTGAAAATGCTTGAAAAGAAGATAAATCTGTTTTAATAAGCCGTAGATTTTAATCTGTTATCTCAACAAGACTATTTTCTTTTAATAGTTCCAATGCTTGAAATAATTTAGATGAAAAAAGTTCTTTCAAGTAAGAATTTGATGTATTTCCGCAAGTAAGCCACAATATTTTTGGAGGAGGGCCAAAACGATCAAGAAGTTTTATGAAATCTTCATCTTTTGTGATGATAATCAGATCATTTTCTTTAGCATAGCTGAAGATTTCCGAATCACTCGCCCTTTACATTCCTAGGAAAGTTGCTGAAACGGCTTCAATTTTAAAATGGTCGATGATCCAAACAGCTAAATGTGGTGAAAGTTGTGAGTCCAAAAATATCATGCTGCTTTGATCACAGGATGATCGATTTTACTTGCCGCATACAACAAACAAGCTTTTATGTCCGCCTCTTCAAGATCAGGAAAGTCTTTTAGAATATCGGCTTGAGAAACATTATTAGCAAGTAAACTTAATATATCACTGACACGAATTCTCATTCCTCTAATACAAGGTTTTCCACCGCATTTTTCTGCTTCAAATGTAATTCTCGATAGTATATTTGCTTCCATTTTTTCAGTCTAATGTAAAATTAATAAAATGAACTGAAATTCTGTGTTTATTTCTGTGTACCGCACAATTCAACGAAAATTTCCACTGGGATACAGACTATTTTGAATCCCAAATCACCAATTCCCAATCCCGAATTCCTAAACACTTGCACAAATACATTCAAAATTCTACTTTTGCCCCCTATAAAATCAAAAAGATAAAATGGAATCGAATTTAATTTTCTTACCAATCGGACTTTCCATCATCGGATTGTTGTTCATGTTGGTTAAAATGGCCTGGGTGAAAAAACAAAATCCGGGGAACGAAAAAATGCAAAGTATTTCCAAAAGCATCAAGGAAGGCGCCATGGCGTTCTTGAGTGCCGAGTACAAATTGTTGGCGATCTTCGTTGTCATTGCTGCAGCTGCACTTTTCGGAATCTCACGAATTGTCGAGACGACCAGCTGGATGATCGTTCCTGCTTTTGTTGTTGGAGCTGTGTTCTCTGCAGTAGCAGGTAATATCGGAATGCGAATTGCAACGGATGCAAATTCACGTACAACCGAAGCTGCTCGCACAAGTTTACCACAGGCATTGAAAGTTTCATTTGGTGGTGGTACCGTAATGGGATTGGGTGTTGCAGGTTTGGCCGTATTAGGTTTGAGCTTATTTTTCTTCGCCTTCACGTCACAGTTTATAACGAAGGATGGCGATTTTTATAGTGAAATGACAATAGTATTGGAAGCGTTGGCTGGATTCTCACTTGGTGCGGAATCGATTGCCTTGTTTGCGCGTGTAGGTGGAGGTATCTATACGAAAGCTGCTGATGTAGGTGCTGACCTTGTCGGTAAAGTAGAAGCTGGAATTCCAGAAGATGATCCGCGTAACCCTGCAACAATTGCTGATAACGTTGGAGATAACGTCGGAGATGTAGCTGGTATGGGTGCTGATTTGTTCGGTTCATATGTAGCTACAGTTTTAGCCTCCATGGTATTGGGTAACTACATCATTAAAGACATGGCTGATGCCGGTCAGGTAATCGACAAGTTCAACGGAATGGGAGCGATCCTTCTTCCAATCATGATTGCCGGAGTCGGAATCATCGCTTCGATTATCGGGACCTTCTTAGTACGTATTTCAAGTAACGATGCAAAAGAGGCACAAGTTCAACGTGCATTGAACATCGGTAATATTACGTCTATCATTCTTTCTGCAGCAGCAGGTTACTTCCTGGTTAAATGGTTGTTGCCTGATACAATTCAGGGGATGAACTTCTTTGGTGAAGATCCTAAAAATGTTTCCAGTATGAATGTATTCTACGCAACCTTGGTTGGTTTAGGTGTAGGATATTTGATCTCCGCCTTTACGGAATACTATACAGCCCTTGGTAAGAAACCTGTTTTAAGTATCGTTCAAAACTCTTCTACAGGAGCAGCAACGAACATCATCGCAGGTTTGGCTACTGGTATGATCTCTACGTTCTCCTCTGTAATCCTTTTCGCAGTGGCTATTTGGGGTTCATATGCACTTGCA
Source organism: Crocinitomicaceae bacterium (assembly GCA_044340465.1). Taxonomy (GTDB): domain Bacteria; phylum Bacteroidota; class Bacteroidia; order Flavobacteriales_D; family Crocinitomicaceae; genus M0103. The sequence continues at coordinate 2,609 of JBIITO010000163.1, forward strand.
GGATTCTACGGAGTGGCGATTGCAGCTTCTGCCATGATGGCTACAACAGCTATGCAATTGGCGATAGATGCGTTTGGTCCGATTGCGGATAATGCGGGTGGCGTAGCTGAAATGTCAGAACTTCCTAAAGAAGTGCGTCAGCGTACGGACGTATTGGATTCAGTTGGTAACACGACAGCTGCTGTTGGTAAAGGTTTTGCAATTGCTTCGGCGGCATTAACTGCACTGGCATTGTTTGCAGCTTATGTGACATTTACTGGTATCGACGGAATCAACATCTTCAAAGCAGATGTCTTGGCTGCATTATTTATTGGTGGTATGGTTCCGGTAGTCTTCTCGGCACTGGCTATGAAATCGGTTGGTAAAGCAGCGATGGACATGGTAATGGAAGTACGTCGTCAGTTCCGTGAAATTCCTGGAATTATGGAAGGGACGGGAACACCCGAGTATGGTAAATGTGTGGAGATTTCCACGAAAGCAGCACTACGTGAAATGATGTTGCCGGGTGCAATCACAATAGTATTCCCAATAATTATCGGTTTCTTGATGGGAGCTGAGGCGCTGGGTGCATACATGGCAGGTGTTGCTGTGTCTGGTGTTCTTTGGGCGATCTTCCAGAACAATGCCGGTGGAGCATGGGATAATGCTAAAAAGTCATTCGAAGCTGGCGTAATGATCAATGGTGAAATGACGTTCAAAGGTTCAGATGCGCACAAAGCGGCAGTAACCGGAGATACAGTTGGCGATCCATTCAAAGACACCTCCGGTCCATCGATGAATATCTTGATCAAATTGACCTGCCTTGTTGGTTTGGTAATCGCACCTATTCTTGGTAACGGACATGGCTCTGAGAAAGAAGGTCATTGCGACAAGTCTAAGTGCGAAATAAAAGCGGGTTGTGCTACATCCGGAAACGGTGATATGGCAAACTGCAAAGATTCTAAGAAGGATTGTCATGGTGAGTCAGCTTGCGAAGGCAAAAAGAACGGTGCATACATGGTTGGTCCGTGTGATGTGCGCGTGTGTGCCAATA
>JBIITO010000164.1:0-3619 GCA_044340465.1 Crocinitomicaceae bacterium
AGTTCTCGATCCTTCAAATCTTTAAGTTGGAATAATGACAACATCTCTTCCACAATATGAATATCTTTCGCGGCGTATCTACCTAAAACTCCTGTGTAAGGACTTCTTCCCAACAAAACAAATTCTTTTACAGAAAGGTAAGGTATGATCAATTGACTTGATCCGACAAACGCAACCAGTTGAGAACGAGCTTTTTCATTACATTCAGAGATTTCTTTTTCTGCGATAAGAATATTACCGCTCAATGTCGGTAACATTCCACATAAGGTTTTCAAAAAAGTGGATTTGCCCGAACCATTTTTTCCGATCAATGCTGTTAAAGTACCGCTTTTGATCTGTAGGTACTCAACATGTAATATCTGTTCTTTGTAGCCGAATTGACTGTTGTGTATTGAGATCATGACCAACGCCTTACAATTAATAGAATAATGATCGGTGCTCCGATAAGGGATGTCAGTGCGTTCACTGGTATAAGGAAATAGGGTTCGAGCAACTGAATGGAAACATCTGTTAACAAGAGAAAGGATCCACCAATAAGCATACTACCGATAAGTAATTTTGAATGGTCGGCTGTTTTGAAAAGCATTTTTGCCAAATTGGGAACAGCTAATCCTACAAAAGCTATCGGGCCGCAATAGGCTGTTACAGTTCCACTCAACATGGCTGTGATTAGGATGGTAAAAAAACGAAATCGTTTCACTCGTATCCCAAGTAGGGAAGCGTGCTCTTCTCCCAAAACAAGTGTGTTCAATGGTTTTAGTAAAAATATACAACTCACTAGTCCAAGGATAATGAGTATGCTGAATAGGTCAAGTTGATCAAAATGTGTTTGTTGTAGCGAGCCCATGGTCCACATCGTGTAGGCGCGAAGTTCTTGGGCTGAAGCCGTTGCTTCGAGAGTGGTGATCATTGCTCCTGCAATACTTCCAAGCATCAGCCCCACTAGTAAGAGTGAAACCTGTGATCGAATCCGAATGGATGACAGTAGAATAATCCCACCAAACAGAATCGCACCTGTAAAGCCTAGGGTAATCATTCCTGTGTCTTGCAAAAAGAATGAGATTCCAGTCAGCGAACCGATGGCCACAAATAAACTAGATCCACTGCTGATACCTAAAACATAAGGCCCCGCGAGTGGATTATTAAAGAGTGTTTGCATCAGCAAGCCGCATACCGATAAGGAGGATCCGGCTAGCAATGCACTAACAGAGCGTGGGAATCGGAATTCACGCATAATCAGTTGCCCGGTTTCATGCTGATCGAATAAAAAGAGACCGCGAAAGAGATCTTTGAAGGATAGATCATAACGCCCTACAAAAAGATCCAGAAAAAAACAGAAAATGGTCAATAGCATGAGCGCTACCAACGAATATGTGAATCTCTCTTTGCGTGCGCTCATTTTAGCTGTTGGTAATAATGCAGTTCGGTTTGTCTTTCCTGGTGAAAGATAGAAATAAGATCTTCCAATACTTTTTCGGGGTAACATGCAGCCGTTTCCCAATACTTGTTCATATGTCCTGAATAACAGTAGATCTTGTGAGAAGTGAAAGCATCAAAAAAGGAAGCGCGTGCTTGTTTTTGAACCAGTTCAACGAGGTTATTCACTCCGGGGTTGATCCAGACAGATGTGTGTCGGTTGTCTGTAAGGACTTTTTCTGGGGCTAATGACAGGCTACCCGTACCATTTGTTTCTTTGTAGGTATAGTCTCCTCCTGCATCTGAGATAAGCTGGGCTTCATAGCTATTTCCTGCCGGACAAAACCAGATCTCACCTGTTTGATTTCCTGAAAAAACGGTTGGTTTAATCTTTGACGAAACATCACCCTTCAATGCATTGTATTTTTGAACGGAACTATTAAATGCTTGTTCGGCTTCCTTTTTCTTACCGCACAAATATCCATATACCTTCATCCACTCTGCTTTTCCAAGGGGATGCTGTTCTTTCCAATCGAGGATCGGTAGACAAATAATACCTGCCTTGGCCAAGGACTGTTTGTGAGGGAAATCTTTTCCGAAATCGCTGTAGGTGATGAGATTTACTTTACTTGAGAGTAATTGTTCGAAAGAGATCTGCTCTTCCTGTCTGAAATCAACAATCGTATTGTATGAAATTCTTTTTCGAACCTCAGTGCTAAAAACCAGCGTTCGGTCTGAAACACCACAAATATGATTGGCAGCATCGATTCTGGTCAGCATACCAATATCTGTTCCTGCCAGGGCTACTATTCTATTCACCGGCGTTTTTATCCAAAAAGCACCGTGTGGCAAGTGGGAGGGTTTTTGAGCCGAAAGTATAAAGTGATTAGCCCTGCCTTTTGTTTCTCCAATAGTTAGAAGAATGCCGTTCTCTATAGAATCGACCTTGAAATTCTTTGCGTACGAAAGTACTAGGGCTTGTTTTGTGTGTGTCGAACTTATCTCTCTGCTACAAGAAGAAAGAAGCAGGGTAATAAAGGATATGGAAAGAATTCGATTCAACTTGTAAGTAAAATTAAGCAAAAAAAATCCCGGACGTTTGCCCGGGATTGATATGACTTTGTTTGGATTATTCTCCAACAACTTCGAATTTGAAAACAGGTTTCACACCTTTGTGAAGGTTCGCTTCAGCTTCGTATGTACCTACTTCTTTGATCGGTTCGTCTTTAATCTTCAATGATTTCCGATCGATCTCGAAGCCTGCTTTCTTCAACGCTTCAGAAAGCTGAACAGTATTTACTGAGCCGAATATCTTACCGTTTTCTCCCGCTTTTGTAGTGATAGTTAAAGTAAGTGCCTCCAGTTTTGCAGCTAATTCCTTGGCCTCAGCAAGAAGTTTAGTTTCTTTGTGTGCCTTTTGACGCATAACCTCTTCATGAGCTTTTTTTGCTGATGCTGTCGCAAGAATTGCATATCCTTGAGGGATAAGGAAATTCCGTCCATAACCCGGTTTCACCTTCACGATCTCATTGGCATAACCCAGTTTGTCAACGTTTTTCTTAAGAATTATTTCCATAACTTATTTCTTTCTATAGTTCAACAATTGGGTTTATTTAAGCATATCGCCAACATACGGTAACAATGCAATGTGACGAGCACGCTTGATCGCTTTGTTTACCTTTTTCTGATATTTAGCGGAAGTTCCTGTGATTCGTCGTGGAAGAATTTTTCCCTGCTCATTCACTAACTTCAAAAGAAAGTTAGCATCCTTGTAATCGATGAATTTAATTCCGCTTTTTTTGAAGCGACAGTATTTTTCTTTTCTGATCTCGATGTTGATCGGGGTCAAATAGCGAATATCGTTTTGTGACATTTCTTTAAAATTTGGGATTAAACATTAAGCTTCAGCCGGAACAGTTGATTTTTGACCACGCTTAGCTCTTCTCTTTTCGGCATACGCCAAATGATCCTTTTCCATTTTAACGGTAAGGAAACGGATTACGCGCTCATCGCGCTTGAATGAAACTTCCAGATCAGCGACTGCTTTTCCTTCCGCTTCAAACTCTACTAGAAAGTAGAATCCGGTTGATTTTTTCTGGATCGGATACGCCAGTTTTTGTAATCCCCAGCTTTCAGAGTGCTTAACTTTACCACCCAACGACGAGATCTCGCCCTCGAATTTCTGCACTGCTTCCTTTGCCTG
>JBIITO010000074.1:0-11933 GCA_044340465.1 Crocinitomicaceae bacterium
CAGTGAAAGATGAAGAAGCAGAGGTATTGGTAATCGGTGCGAAGATCGAAGCGGATATCACGGAACTGGAAACATATGAAGAGCGTCAACTCTTTTTGGACGAACTTGGACTCGATGAACCGGGTGTGAATCGACTTATCCGCTCTGCATACAGCTTATTGGAATTGCAAACGTATTTTACGGTAGGAGAGAAGGAAGTGCGTGCCTGGACGATCCGCAAGGGAATGTCGGCTCCACAGGCTGCAGGAGTAATCCATACGGATTTCGAAAAAGGATTCATCCGCGCAGAGGTAATGAAATACAACGACTACACCACGCTTGGTTCCGAGTCAGCCGTTAAAGACGCTGGACGTTTCAAAGTGGAAGGAAAAGAATACGTCGTAGAAGATGGTGACATCATGCATTTCCGTTTTAATGTGTAATTTTTTATATTAGGTAACTGTTAATTAAAACTATGTCGATCGCAGCAAACAATCCTGAACTGACATCATGGGTCAATGTGCCCGCCAATTCTGATTTTCCTATCCAGAACCTTCCGTTCGGGATCTTCAAAACGAAAAATGAAAAACCGCGAGTCGGTGTGCGCATCGGTGATCAGGTGCTGGATGTGAAAACGCTTTTTGTTCTGGGTTACCTTGAGAATCTGTCGTTCGAACTTTCGGATTTCGATACTGAATTCCTCAATTCCATGATGAAAAAAGGGAAGAAGGGAACACGCGAATTACGCAACCGCATTTCGAAGTTGTTGCGTTCCGATGTGAGCGATCTTCAGAAGAATGAGCATCATGTCGCACAAGTGTTGATTCCTGTGGATCAGGTGGAAATGCGTATACCGGTGCAAATTGGTGATTACACGGATTTCTATTCTTCCAAAGAACACGCGACCAATGTGGGAATCATGTTCCGAGATCCGGCAAATGCGCTTTTGCCAAACTGGTTGTGGATTCCGGTTGGATACCATGGGCGTGCGAGCTCGGTAATCCTTTCTGGTGTTCAGGTACATCGTCCGAAAGGACAGATCAAACCACAGGATGATCAGCCTCCGATCTATGAAGCGTCACGTCAAGTGGATTTTGAGTTGGAAATGGCTTTTATTACCTATGATGGCAAACCATTAGGAGAAAGTATCAGTACCGCAGAAGCAGATGACTATATTTTTGGCTTGTGTCTATTCAACGACTGGTCGGCACGCGATATCCAGAAATGGGAGTACGTGCCGCTCGGACCATTCCTTGCAAAGAATTTTGCGTCTTCGATCTCCGCTTGGATAGTTACGCTGGATGCGTTGGAGCCTTACAAAGTGAGCACTCCGAATCAGGATCCTGAAGTGTTAAGCTACCTGAAATTTGAAGGTGAACGTTCGTACGACATCCATCTGGAAGTAGCCATTGAACCTGAAGGTTCAGAAGAAACGACGATCAGCCGTTCCAATTTTAAATACATGTACTGGAACATGGCGCAACAACTCGCACATCATACCGTGAACGGATGTAATGTGCGTTGTGGTGACCTCATGGGTTCAGGAACAATTTCCGGTCCGACGGAAGATTCCTATGGATCGATGCTTGAGTTGGCTTGGAAAGGAACTAAACCCTTGAAATTGAAAGATGGCTCCGAACGAAAATTTATTTTGGATAACGATACGATCATCATGCGCGGATTTTGTGAAAGGAATGGGGTGCGCATTGGTTTCGGTGAAGTGAGTTCCAAGATTCTACCAGCCAAAAAATAATCGGTTATGCCTGATTTGTCCTCCAACTATCCGCATATTGATTTTGAGCAGGAACGCAAAGAGATTCTAAATGCTTTCAAGGGGCTATTGCGCTCGGTGAAAGACCGATCCAAGGACGATACTCGTCTAATAAGAAAGGCATTCGATGTAGCTGTTGAGGCGCACAAAGACATGCGAAGGAAATCCGGTGAGCCATATATTTATCATCCAATCGCTGTAGCCAGAATTTGTGCAGAGGAAATGGGGTTGAGAGCCACAGCCGTGGTCTGTGCCTTACTTCACGATACAGTCGAAGATACCCATATTACATTACGTGATATAGAAGACCTATTTGGTTCCAAAGTACGTCTTATCATTGACGGTTTGACCAAGATACCTGAGGTGTTTGATGAGAATGCCTCTATTCAGGCTGAGAATTTCCGCAAGATGATTTTAACCATTTCGGATGATATCCGTGTGGTGCTGGTGAAGATAGCAGATCGCTTACATAACATGCGTACGCTAGGTAGTATGCGTCCCGACAAACAGTTGAAGATTGCCTCAGAAACGAAATTTCTTTATGCTCCGTTAGCTCATCGTCTTGGGTTATATTCAATTAAAAGTGAGCTTGAGGATCTTGCTATGCTTTATAGTGAGCCGGATGTGTATGCTAACATTGAAGCTAGTCTCAAATCCTCCAAGGATGTAAGAAACAGATTTATACGTCGTTTTGTGGCGCCAATTCGAGAAGCTTTATTGCATGAGGGGTATGTCTTTGATATTAAAGCTCGAACTAAATCGGTTTCTTCAATCTGGCGCAAGATGTCCACTAAAGGAGTTCCGTTTGAAGAGGTTTATGATCTTTTTGCAATTCGAATTATTGTAGACACACCTGTCGAATTGGAAAAACCTGATTGTTGGCGTATTTATAGTATCGTTACCGATTTTTACCAGCCTAGTCCTGACCGTTTACGTGACTGGATTTCTACACCACGTGCCAATGGTTATGAATCGTTGCATACCACCGTTATGTCACCACAAGGTAAATGGGTGGAGGTACAGATTCGATCAAAGAGAATGGATGAGATCGCAGAACGAGGGCTTGCGGCACATTATAAATACAAGGAATCTGATTCAGAAGAAAGTAAGTTTGACCGATGGATTTCTGAAATTCGCGAATTATTGGAAAATCCGGATGCCAACGCGATGGATTTTGTAAATGAGTTCAAGTTGAACCTTTTCACAGATGAGATCTACGTTTTCACCCCAAAAGGTGAGTTACGTGTACTTCCAAACGGCTCAACAATTCTTGATTTTGCCTACGATATTCACACGGCTATTGGTGATAAATGTATTGGAGCGAAGGTAAATAATCGTTTGGTTCCGTTGAGTTATCAGCTTCAAAGCGGAGACCAGTTAGAGATCATTACTTCAGCAAAACAAAAGCCGAATGAAGAATGGCTTCGATTCGTTAAATCGGCGAGAGCAAAACAAAAGATACGTAACTCGCTGAATGAGGAGCGTAAGGCAATTGCTCAAGATGGTAGGGAAATTCTTGAACGAAAGTTCAAGCAACACAATATTCGTTTTTTACCGGAGAATGTTTCAACACTGGAGAAGTATTATTTGGTGCCATCTGCTACAGAACTTTATTTTCGTATCGCGAAAGGAAAAATCGATCTTGCCAAAATTCGCGATTTGGAATGTATATCAGGAATACTTCAGCTTCAAAAGAAAAAATCATTAAAGAAAGATAAACATCAAGATGATGTTGTACCGAAGATTGAGAAGTCGGATACATTAATTATAGGAGAGGATTTTAAGAATATTCAGTATCAGATGGCACGTTGCTGTAATCCGATTCCTGGAGATAAGGTATTTGGTTTTATCACGATTAACGAGGGGATCAAAATTCATCGAAATAGTTGTCCGAATGCGGAGCATCTTATGTCAAAAATGGCTTACCGGTGTGTCAAGGCAGGATGGAAATCGCAAGAGTTGGTAGAACGTATTGCTGCCATACAGATCACGGGGATAGACAATCTAGGTTTGGTAAACAAATTAACGGAGATTATATCGAAACAGCACCACGTGAATATGAAATCCATAAGTTTTGAATCGTTTGATGGCATTTTTGAAGGGCGCTTAAAAGTATTGGTTTATGATACCGAACACTTGGAACAACTCATGAGGAAATTTGAGGAAGTGGAAGGTGTGCAGCGTGTAATTCGTTGGGATTCTGAAGAAGAATTTCAGTGATTGAAAATCATCAATCTAGGGTTCTTTGGGCGGAGTAAAGGGTTCCATTTAAATTCAGGAATAAATAGTTCATCTGGATCTATTTGGTCCATAGGAAAGAAAATTCCATCCGGTTCATCGAAATAGGTGATACCTGTAACTTCTCCACTGTCCAAATAAATCTTGAGATCGCTGGCGAAAAGTCGATTCAGGCCTATCCGTTTTATTACAACGGTGGTATCCGTTTTCTCTTCCATCTCAGGGAAGAAAATGGTTCGCGCATTTCCACTAACATCAGTGCGTGTGAGTTCATTTTCTAAAAAATGGGATGTGATTCGTTTTCCTGCTATCTGATTGTAGAATTTACCAGAGTCTACTTCCATTAGTACCGTTGCGTTTTCGTAGATTTCTGCTTTTTCGATAATAGAATCATTAAGAAAAAGGTCGATTTTATCACCTTTTAATTCCGCATTGGCGCTCCAAACTATTGGATTTTTGAAAAGTTCTATTTTTCCGTTGGCTTCGTCAAAGTTTAGGCTATCGCATATTGCTTGAAAAGAGCGATGGAAAAGAGTTGCTCCGTGAAAGGCTTTGGAAAGAAGTGTATTTCCTGAAGAGTCACTAAGATTATACAACGTGTCCGCATGTATATACACGGTATCATTTTTCTGGATTTTTACTGCCCATGCACTGCTTGTTAGAAACGAGTAGCGATCTTTATCGGAATTCACGGCTCGGTCACCTTGAAACCAAATGTTTTTGAGCGTATCACGAAAATACACATGGCCCCGACCGCTCGATCTTCCCTTTTGAGGCTGGTAGAGCAAGGTATCACCCATGATTGTTCGTGAGCCATCCAATATTTTTGCATGTCCGATCAAACTGCCTTCCTCTGAGGGGATATGGTACCAGCCCCGATCGCAAAACAAATGAGTCGTATCCCTCAAAATTTTTGTTGGACCAAAGAAATAGGTGATTTGCTTGGCATAATTATATTGTAAGGTGTCTGTGGTCATTGAGAGATCATCGTTGCGATAGCTCACTCTTCCTCGGAAAAAGAAATTTTTTGTATCCGGATAAAAATAGCCCACACGACTAGTCAGTACCTCATTAGAAATGCTGCTTTCGATTCTCCCCCCATAGCGAAAGGTGGCCTGACCTTTTTTGGCGTTATACTCCAGGGAATCCGTTAAGAGTTTGTATTCTCGATCACGCACACGCACGTGACCCCAAAGTCGTGCTTTTTTCGTTTTGCCATTATAATAAAGTGAATCACAGAAAAGGTTGATATTATCTTTTATGATATGTACGTTTCCGTATGCCCGAACGACATTTATTTTGTCATAATAATGCGCTGAATCACAATACATCGTATTTCCTTGGTAACGAAAATTGACGCCTCCTACAAGGTATTGGTAACCTAACTTTTTATGGTATCCAAGTTTTTCAGAACCGGGCAGTAGTTCCAATGAATTTAACTGTGCATTACCCTGAAAGCACAATAAAAAAAATGCGCCTGAGAAAAGCGCAATTTTAAGTATTTCAGGGATGTTCCTCAACCCAATGATTACTTAAGGTTTGTTTACGATCAGGGCCAACGGATACTACCGTGATTGGAATATCAAGTTTTTCTTCAAGGTAGGTTACGTAGTTTTTTAGGGATTGTGGAGCTGAATCGAAGGTATCTAGTTCTGTGAGATCAGTATTCCACCCTTCCACTTCCTCATACACCGGAATCACATTGGCATCTTGGACATCAAAAGGGAATTCCTCCGTTTTATTTCCATCGATTATGTAATGTGTGCATACTTGGATCTTATCGAATATACTTAAAACGTCGGCTTTCATCATAGAAAGTTCAGTAACCCCATTTACCATGATCGCATAGCGCATCTGCGGTAGATCAATCCAGCCGCATCGTCTAGGTCTTCCTGTTGTAGCTCCAAACTCTCGGCCTTCTTTTCGAATTGCTTCACCGGTTTCGTCTTCCAGTTCGGTAGGGAAAGGACCGCTTCCCACCCGTGTACAATATGCTTTGAAAATACCAATCACTTTTCCTATGCGAGTAGGTGCAATACCCAATCCTGTGCACGTACCTGCTGTAACGGTATTGGAGGAGGTAACGAATGGATACGTTCCAAAATCAATATCCAGCATTGTCCCCTGAGCTCCTTCAGCGAGTACTTTTTTACCTTCTTTAAGAGCTTTGTTCAGGTAATGTTCGCTGTCTACAGCAGTTAATCCCTTTAAGGTTTCGATTCCTTCAAACCATGGTTCTTCCAATTCTTTTAGGTTGTATTCAAAATCTTCGTGATGATTCAAAATACCAACATGTTTTTCAACAAGCGCGTTGTATTTTTCTTTAAAATTGGGAGTAAAGATATCACCCACTCTTAAACCGTTACGACCGGTTTTATCCATATAGGTTGGTCCGATACCTTTGAGAGTTGATCCAATCTTGTTTTTTCCTTTTGCAGCTTCCGAAGCCGCATCCAACAAGCGGTGTGTCGGGAGAATAAGGTGAGCCTTTTTGGAGATCAACAACCTGTTTTTGACATCAATGTTGAATGGCTCCAGTTTTTCAAGTTCTTTTTGAAAGATTACGGGATCGATCACTACCCCATTTCCGACGAGATTGATAACGTTAACGTGGAAAATACCAGAAGGAATTGTATGCAATACGTGTTTGATGCCTTCAAATTCCAGAGTATGTCCGGCGTTTGGTCCACCTTGGAAGCGTGCAATGATATCATATTGCGGTGTCAGTACATCGACGATCTTGCCTTTGCCTTCGTCGCCCCATTGTAAACCAAGTAATACGTCTACTTTCATACCTTTGATAGAAAAAAGTCCTTCGCCTCGGAAGGAGTGTTGAATATAGTAAAGATCAGATCAATCTTTGCAATTTTGAATAATGTTGCCACGGTGCCTTTGACACCCGAAATTACCAATTCGCCGTCATTTACTCGCACTCTTGTTAGAAGTTTCATTACAAAGCTTATGCCCGAGGAATTAGTGTGTGAAAGATTTGACAGATCAAGTATCCAGTTGGTGCCTTTTGGAGTATCCATTGGATTTATAAGTTTTTGTAAATCGTTTAATTCTGCTTCACTCAAGATCTTTCCAGTCAATTGGAGGATGTTGAAATGATCAGTTTTTTCCAAATTGAACGCGAGAGACATGTGTTAGCTGTTTCTTTTGTTTTTGACACCGTAAAAATATAGGGAATGGTGTTGCACTGTTACTCCAAAAAGTTCTTCTATGGTATCTTTAATACTTTGTATACGGGGATCACAGAATTCCATCACCTCACCCGTATCAGTGCAAATAACGTGATCATGCTGTTTGGAACCATGAGATTTTTCAAACTGCGCAATGTTTTTTCCAAACTGATGCTTGCGCACAAGATTACAAGCCAAAAGTAATTCAATGGTGTTATACAAAGTTGCGCGGGAAACTCGATAATTCTGATTTTTCATTTTCAAGTACAACGATTCTATATCGAAATGTCCACTATAATTGTAGATCTCAGCGAGTATAGCATATCTTTCCGGTGTTTTGCGATGCCCGTTTTGTTCGAGGTACGCTGAGAAAATGTTTTTTACGGTCGTTTGTAGTTCCTGATTGGACATTTTAGCCTTAAAAAGGGCAAATTTAGTTAAATTATTTCGTGCAGTTATTTACTTTGATTTTAGTTTTTCAACATATTTTTGAGACTAATTTAGACTCAATAAATCCAATTAGTGAGTGTATGACCTTAATATGTATCTCCTGAGCACGATCGGCATAAACGGTTTGAGGAGAACGTATTTCAACATCGCAACTTAAAGCGAGTTTTCCACCATCTTTACCAGTTAATGCGACTACCTTCATTCCTTTATTTCTTGCTGTTTCTACTGCAGCGACCACATTGGAGGAATTTCCGGATGTTGAGATTGCCAGTAACACATCTCCTTTTTGTCCAAAAGCTTCTATAAATCGGGAAAATACCTGTTCATATCCATAATCATTCGATACGCAAGAAAGATGACTCGGGTCGGCGATAGACATAGCAGCAAATGGCTTGCGGTCGTTGCGATAACGTCCGGTTAACTCCTCTGCAAAATGCATAGCATCACACATGGATCCGCCATTGCCGCAACTGTAGACCTTATTACCATTCGATAGTGCATGAACCATCAGCTGACCTGCTTTTTCAATTCGTTCAAAATTTTCTTTTGTACTAAATTCAGCCAGTATTTTGGCTGCTTCTGAAAATTGGTCTGCTATTTGATTGTCGGTCATCCGGTTCAATTTTTTCAAAAATAAATAAATTCAAGGCATTAGAGTATTTTCCGCCAAACTTGTTATATTTGAATCGCAGGTTTGACCTCAAAACAACAACAACATGAAAAAAGGATTATTCATTCTTTCCTCTATTTTATTTAGTTTTTCCTCCTTTTCGCAAGAAGATTGTTATAAGCGTTTGGAGGAGGCTTTTATTAAAAGAGGAGCATATACGGTTGCTGACGACATGCATCGTAATGTGATTATTAGTTATTTCGAAAAAGAGGGTACGCGTTGTGTTTCAGGAAAAGCTCGTGTAGAAAATGGGCAGATTGTTTCTATCTTCCTTCAATATGATGATAATACGTATGAATTACTTGAGAAGAAATTCTACAATGACAAGAAAGCTCCTGTAACAATCGAAAATGGAATTTCCCAAATGATATATACGCCGGATGGCGAAAAGTTTAAAATTGTTTTTATTGAGAAGCTCAAGCCAAAACAAAAAATCGTTAAGGAAGCGGCTTTACCAGATGGGCTTTAATGATAATGCATAATATGTAGTCCCAGCCTTACGAGGTTGGGATTTTTTGTATGAAAGGGAATTTTAAAGATAAAGTGGTCTGGATTACTGGAGCCTCTTCAGGTATAGGAGCGCAATCTGCCTTACAATTAGCTGAGAAGGGGGCGAAATTGATCTTGTCGGCAAGAAACATTGCCCGATTGGAGGAAGTCAAGTCCTCCTTAAAAGGTGAAGATCACATTATAATACCGCTAGACCTGGAAAATACTTCTGACTTCGAAGAGAAAGCCAGATTAGTTGTAGATCGTTTCGGTCGCATAGATGTGGTTATTAACAATGGTGGACTAAGCCAACGTTCAAAAGTAGCCGAAACAGCGATCGAAATTGATCGGCGTATTATGGAGATCAACTATTTCGGAAATATTGCACTTACAAAAGCTGTATTGCCTTACATGCAAGCTCAAAAAAGTGGACATTTTGTTGTTATTTCCAGTATTTCCGGAAAGTTTGGATTCTTTTTGCGTTCTGCATACAGTGCCTCAAAACATGCGCTTCATGGATTTTATGAAAGTTTGTTATTGGAGGAAGAACACAATGGGATTGGTGTAACAATCGTTTGTCCGGGAAAGATAAATACTGATATATCAGTCAATGCATTAAACGTTTCAGGGGAGAAACATGGTGTAATGGATCATAATCAAAAAACAGGCATGTCTGTGGAGAATTGTGTTTCACAAATGATTCAAGCGGTCGAATCCAATAAGAAAGAGATTTGTATCGGCAATAGAGAAATACTGGCAGTTAAGATCAAGCGTTATTTCCCTGCTTTGTTCTGGAAGATTATTCGAAAGCAATCAGCTACGTGATCTCAATGGAATTATTTTTAAATCTTAGGTCTTCGATGAATTCTTCTTCATGTTCAGGAGTAATAAAAAGTTCGCTCCCATTGTCATAATAGATTACAATTCCTTTTGACGCGAGGCTTAATTTCCATCCTACAAAGAACTTCCTGTTTTGATCGATGCGTTGAATCTTCTGATAGGAAATCCGCTTCGAGAAAATGAAACTTTTACAAAATAATTCATCCTCTTTTAAGGTATATCGCGTTGTGAAATAGATGGTGATAATAAGCGCAACTGTAACTGTAATAGCTGTCGAAAAAAGGAGAACCTCACATATCTTACCTTTCAAAGCGATGCAAAGGTAAGTAGAACCAAAGATGTCCATGAGAATGAGGAAGATTAAGACGAGTTTTATCACCCAGTCTTTTGCAGATGGGTAGATCTTGGGGGTAATAAACATACGGTAATCTTACCAGGTAAACAAGGGGCGTTGACCCATTAAAGCATTGACATCTTTTCGAACATTAGTAATGAAAGTGTCATTGCCGATATTCATCAATACCTTATCGATCAAATCAACAACTGCAGCCATCTCATTTTCCTTCACCCCACGAGAAGTAATCGCAGGCGTTCCAATACGAATTCCTGAGGTTACAAATGGCGATTCAGTATCATAAGGAACCATGTTTTTGTTTACAGTGATATCCGCACTCACAAGCGCATTTTCAGCATCTTTTCCGGTTACGCCCTTTGAACGAAGATCAATGAGCATAGAATGATTGTCTGTACCACCCGAAATGATGTTATATCCTTTCTTAATAAATTCATCAGTCATTACTGCTGCATTGGTCTTGACCTGGCTCATGTATTGTTTGTAGTTGTCTGTCAATGCCTCACCGAATGCTACAGCTTTGGCTGCAATTACATGCTCAAGAGGTCCACCTTGAATACCAGGGAATACAGCCGCATCCAATAAAGCAGCCATCGATTTCGGATTACCATTTTTCCACTTGAGTCCAAATGGATTGTCAAAGTTGTGGCGTAACATGATCACCCCACCACGTGGACCGCGAAGTGTTTTGTGTGTCGTTGTTGTAACGATATGGCAATGCTCCAATGGGTCGTTCAGTAATCCGGCTGCAATCAATCCTGCTGGGTGCGATATATCAGCTAAAACCAATGCTCCAACCTGGTCAGCTACCTTTCGAATTCTTTCATAGTCCCAGTCGCGACTATACGCAGATGCACCACAAATGATCATTTTTGGTTTTTCACGTAGTGCAACTTCCTCCAACAAATCATAATCCACGCGACCAGTTTCCTTATTCACGCCATAGAAATAGGGCTGATACATTTTTCCTGAAAAATTCACCGGTGAACCATGAGTCAGGTGTCCACCGTGAGAGAGATCAAATCCTAATATTTTATCTCCGGCCTGAAGACACGCCAAAAAAACAGCAGCATTCGCTTGAGCACCAGAGTGTGGTTGTACATTGGCCCACGAAGCACCGAAAACCTTACAGAGTCGGTCGATTGCCAATTGCTCTACTTTATCAACAACTTCACATCCTCCATAGTATCTTTTTCCGGGTAAGCCTTCAGCATACTTGTTTGTCAAAATACTTCCCATCGACATCATGACCTGATCACTCACAAAATTTTCTGATGCGATCAATTCAATTCCATGCAGTTGACGTTGTTTTTCGGCTTCAATAAGATCAAATATTTCGGTGTCTACAGTCATAATATTCGTGTTATTTGTAATTTTCTTTGTAAATAAGGGTGAGTCCTTCATTTAGTGATGTAAGAGGTTTAAATCCAGTGAGAGACAGTAATTTTGATGAACTACCAACACGGCGTTCAACTTCATAATCGTATCGTTTTTTCGGCGCATCTATGTAGATAATTTCAGATTCCGATGAAGTAATCTTTTTTATTTGTTCGGCAATATCTTTAATACACCATTCTTCTTCATTGGCTATATTGACAATGTGGCATCCATTTGCATCAATAAGTCTCACACATGCTTCTACTGTATCATCGATATACGTAAAATCTCTGGTTTGATGACCTGTTCCAAAAACAGTAATTGGTTCTTTTTGCAACGCTTGTTCGAAAAAACGAGGAACCACCATTCGATTATCCTGATTCTTTCCGTACACATTGAAAAAGCGAAGTGATATAACATTTAAACCTTTTTCCTCGTGATGAGAAGCCAAATAGATCTCATTATATCGTTTTGCCATGGCATAGGAAGTGCGTGGGTCAACTAGTACTTCTTCTGTTAAAGCGTTCTCGATAGCTGACTGGCCATAAATACCGCTCGTAGAAGCATACATGATCTTTTTAACGT
>JBIITO010000008.1:0-37492 GCA_044340465.1 Crocinitomicaceae bacterium
GTAGTAAATTGATCAGCTCTAAACAGAATTCGTTTATTCTCTACACGAACGGAATTTATATGTCCGAACAATTTGGCTTCTTCGATCGATCTCGGTTTGTAAAAGAGATCCTTTGGTTTACCTTGACGGTAAATTCTCCCTTTTTTTATACATAGTATCTTATCCGAAAGTGCTAACATTTCCGCACCGTCATGGGAAACGAGCACAAAGGATGTTCCTCGTATCTCTCTCAAGTCAAGTAAATACTTTACAAGCTTTGAACGCAAGCGCCGGTCTAGATGCACAAAGGGTTCATCAAGTAAAATTAGCTTTGGTTCGCACGCAAGAGCGCGGGCCAATGCCAAACGTTGTTGTTCTCCACCAGAAAGCGTTATGGCCTTCTGATGTTTAATTTCATCTAACTCTACAAGTTCCAACAGTTCACCAACAAGTTGCTCCCGCTCTTTCAATGGCAAATAAAGAATCTGCTCACGAATATTCTCCTCCACTGTATGATAGGTATCTAGGTGAAAATCCTGATTCACCAATTGAATTTCGGGATGTCCTGGAACCAGTTTAATATTTGGACCCCGAACAGCCTCTCCATAAAACTCCACTCTTCCGGATGATGGCTGAAGCAAACCTGACATGATCTTTAATAAAGAAGTTTTTCCGGCGCCGCTCTTTCCAACTATACCTAAAAACTCTCCCTCTTTGACCGTCAAGGAAATATTATCAAGAATAACCCGATCAAAATTCAGTGTAACCTGGTCAACCTTCAGCATCAGAAAATGAGTTCTTTTGGAAATTCTTTTGAAGCAATATATATGCCCGGTATTGGATTAGTCATAGGTTCATAGTCTTTCAAATAGATTCGAATTCGTATAGAACCTTCCTTCTCTTCCTGCTCATAATGATCGACAATACTTTGAGAAGCTCCGACAAAGGTGTCCGGAGCATTTTCTGACTCAATACGAAACAAAACCATAGAATGAACAGAGTGACTAAACTCTTTTCCATCTGGAAGTTGACCTCTCAAAGGATATTCCGCGTATTCCAAGACCTCAATCTTTTTTACTTGTGAAGTTATCGCAAACTCATCTTCCCAATCGTAACGCCTATTATTTTCGGAATCCTTACCCCCACATTGAGCTTCTGCAAACTCAGGAGAGAAATGCTCATTCAACAAATAGACATGAAAAACACATTCTTTGTAAGCCATAGTGTAAAGTTATAGTCAATACTCAGTGCTAACATGACATTCAATCCTTATTCTCCACATCCTTTTGTTACTTTTGTTCTCCATCTCATCCTATGAATGAAACAACACTGCGCGTTAGAAAGAATAAAATAGACTCGATTGGCCGGAAGCATCCATGGGTTTTCTCAGGCGCCTTGCAGGAAGGACAACTACTCCCCGAAGAAGGAAGCATCGTAAAACTGGAGGATCCAAGAGGGAATTTCCTAGCCAAAGGTCATTTTCAGCAAGCTACAATAGCTGTTCGCGTTCTCACTTTTAAAGACGAACCCATCAATACAAGCTTTTTTATCAGACGAATAACAGAGGCAATTGAATTGCGCAAAAAGCTTGGTTTATTTAATAAAAACAATTCAATCTGTCGGCTAGTGCATGGTGAAGGGGATTCACTACCCGGACTTATTGTCGATCATTATGACGGTGCTGCAATTATTCAATGTCACAGTCTGGGCATGTATAACTCGATCGAATCCATAAAGAATGCCTTATTGCATGCTTTAGGAGATGAACTCATCATTTATTCCAAGAGCTCAGATACGCTACCTAAAAGAGTGAATAATAAAGATGGTTTCTTAACTGGTGAATGCAATACCCCTCACCTTGCAGTTGAACACGGCATTCGGTACGCAATAGACTGGATCAATGGTCAAAAAACCGGCTTTTTTATTGATCAGCGTGAAAACAGAGCTTTACTTGGAAGATACGCTCACGGTAAGAAAGTATTGAATACCTTCTGCTATTCAGGCGGCTTCAGTTTATCCGCTTTAAAAGGCGGCGCGACACTTGTTCACTCGCTCGATAGCTCGAAAAAAGCAATTGAGCTAACCAATCAAAATATTGACCTCAATGAGTTCGAAGGTATACACGAAACCATTATAGCGGACGCCATGGAATACATGAAGGACTTAAAAGAGGACTACGATATCATAGTTCTGGATCCTCCTGCATTCGCCAAGCATCGAGACAAACGTCATCAAGCCATTCAAGGCTACAAGCGACTTAATACACACGCGATCAGACAAATAAAACGCGGAGGACTCATCTTTACCTTTTCATGCTCACAGGTCGTGGATAAATACTTATTTAACAATACTATAATTTCAGCAGCCATAGAATCAGGCAGAAATGTACGTATTCTTGAACAATTACATCAACCGGCAGATCACCCCATCAATGCCTTTCATTCCGAAGGAGAATACTTGAAAGGACTTGTTGTTCAAGTAGATTAATTCATGCTTGATCTTAAATACAAAACAATACTTGGCGTCGCTGTACCTTTAATGGTTTCTAGCTTCATTCAATCTATCGTTTTGCTTACTGACGCAGCATTTATCAGTCGATATGACACCTCGGCTTTTGATGCGGTTGGTAATGGCGGTTTGCTTTATGTCACTTTATTTATGGCTCTCGCTGGTATGGGAGATGGTGCTCAGATTTTAATTGCACGTCGAATTGGTCAAAAACATGAGTATGCCATAAGCTCCATTTTCTCCACCTCTATTTGTATCCATTTAGTGTTTGCAATTGTCCTTTTTCTCATTGCTCAATTCCTAATACCACTTGCATTGAATTCGTTTGTTCGTCACAAGGATTTAGCTGAATTGCAAAATGAATTCCTCCATATTCGATCACATGCCTTGTTCTTTGCAATGATTACCCTAACTATACAAGCCTTTGTGATTGCTCAAGGAAAGACATGGGTTGTATTCATTTCTGCACTATTAACCGCAGGATCAAACATACTACTGGATTGGTTATTGATCTTTGGAAAATTTGGCTTACCGGAATTAGGATTGAAAGGAGCAGCTTTAGCCAGTACTATTGCAGATGGTATGGGTATGCTATTTCTTCTTTTCTTCATGTTTATCGGAGGTGATGCGAGAAGATATAAATTATTGAGTCATTTCACTTTCAAACGTGAAGCTTTTTCAGAATTATTAAACGTCGGAATTCCACTTGCTCTTCAAGGAATTGCCGCACTCGGAACCTGGACCATATTCTTCATTTGGATTGAACAAATTGGAAAATTTGAACTTACCGTTTCACAAAATGTCCGATCCATTTATTTTTTGGTCTTCGTGCCGATATGGGGCTTTTCGGGAACAACTAAAACATACATTTCACAATATATTGGAGCAAAAAAAAACAATGAATTACCGATCATTAGACGAAGGATTCAACTTCTTACCTTATGCTTTTTGTTTCTCTTTTTTCACGGAGCACTTTTTTACCCAGAACAATTGATTCGGTTTTTGAATCCCTCTGACTTACATGTAGAGAAAAGTGCAGAAATTTTGCGCTTCATCTCTATATCCATTTTCATTTTTGGGTTTATAAGTGTTTATGTTCAAACAATCAGCGGAAGTGGAAATACAGGAGTTAATCTCCTAATTGAAACAACTTGTGTTGTAATCTATATTTGTGCCGCTTATCTTTTCATAAAAGTATGGCATTGGGACATTTTATGGATCTGGTCTGTGGAATATGTCTATTTCATATCAATGGGAGTACTGTCCATAGTTTATTTAAATTTGTTCGACTGGAAGAAAAAAGAGATCTAATGGAGAAATCAGCCTTTAGAATTGTATTCATGGGTACACCAGATTTTGCAAGCGGTATACTGAAAGAATTACTTGAACAAAACTTTAATGTTGTTGGAGTTATTACTGCTCCTGATAAACCCGCAGGAAGAGGTCAAAAGCTGCACCAAAGTTCTGTAAAACAATTTGCACTTAATCATAATATTCAAGTATTACAACCAACCAATTTGAAAGATGAGGATTTTATCCAGCATCTTCGATCAATCGACGCTCATCTTTTTGTAGTTGTGGCGTTTCGCATGCTGCCTGAGGCTGTTTGGTCAATGCCTTCATTTGGGACGATCAATCTACACGCCTCTCTTCTTCCTGAATATCGCGGATCTGCGCCAATAAACTGGGCCATTATAAATGGAGAAACCAAAACCGGAGTGACCACCTTCTTTATCGAAAAAGAGATAGATACAGGAAATGTAATTGATCAGATCGCTGTTGAAATTACTGAAGAAATGAATGTGGGAGACCTGCATGATCTACTTTTGTCTGCAGGAGCAGGACTCATCTGTAATACCATTGATAAAATACGGTTGAATAATGCCGTTGGAATACCTCAAACAGAAATGATCAAGTCAGATTTGAAGACCGCTCCAAAGATATTTAAACAAGACTGCAGGGTAACCTTTAAGAAAACTGCAAAGAAAACTCATGATCTGATTCGTGGATTGAGTCCATATCCTGCCGCATGGACAAAAGTAAAGATGCAAGACGGTTCATCAAAACAGTTCAAATTATATCGTTCTCATATAACTAATTTACCTGTAAAGGAAGACCTATCCATACTACACGACCTAAATGGCCTATTATTTCCATGCGAAGATTACTACCTATTGATTACAGAATTACAGCCTGAAGGAAAGCGGCGCATGTATTACAAGGAATTCCTTGCAGGAAACCGACTCGAAAACGGTAAAATTGATCTAGATTAATTCGACGATTAAAATTCCTTGTTTGTCGAATAAGCCTTGAAAATAAAGGGTTTTAGCATCGTTTATGAACAAAACCCTGCTTTTATCAACAAAAAAGTATTTTTTTTCATTGGTTCTCTTGGCAGGCTTGGTTATTAGAATATATTTGTTCTGACAAACATTATTTACAAACAAAAAAACCAAACTATGAACAAAGCAGAATTGATTGATGCAATTGCATCTGAGGCTGGATTGTCAAAAGCAGATGCTAAAAAAGCATTAGACGGATTTGTAAGCGCTACTTCTTCAGCGTTGAAAAAAGGTGACAGAATTTCTTTAGTAGGATTCGGTTCATTCTCTATTTCCGAGCGTCCTGCAAGAACTGGCCGTAACCCACAAACTGGTAAAGAAATCAAAATCGCTAAGAAGAACGTAGTACGTTTTAAAGCTGGTGCTGAACTTTCTGGAAAAGTGAACTAATCCATTTTCTGCAAAGAAATGAAAGGGGATCAATTGATAATCAATTGATCCCCTTTTTTTTATGTTAGCGCAATGAGTTTAGAAAAAGATAAAATCGTTTTAGACGAACTTTACAAGATCATTACCCCAAGTAAACAGGAAATGTTCGACCGGATCGCGGCCCAGCGTACGAAGCACCTCACTATTGCTTTAGAGAACGTGTATCAGGAGCATAACGCTTCAGCTGTTCTAAGAACATGTGATTGTTTTGGTATTCAGGATTTACACGTGATTGAAAAAGATAATCAGTATAAGGTCCAAAGGGATATTGCATTGGGAGCAGGAAGATGGGTAGACATGTTCAATTTTGATCAAGGTGAAAACCCTACGTTAGATTGTATTTCTAAGCTCAAATCTCAAGGATACAGAATAATTGCAACGACACCCCATACAAAGGATCAAACCATCCATGATATTGACCTTCGGGAACCCGCCGCATTAATCTTCGGTACCGAGCGCAGAGGTATCTCTAAAGAAGTAATCGATCAAGCCGACGAGTTTGTCAAAATACCTATGTATGGCTTTACTGAAAGCTTTAATATTTCGGTTTCGGCTGCCATTACGTTGCACACATTACGCGAAAGACTTGAAAAATCAGATATCAACTGGAAACTGGAAGATCATGAACAGGTTTTGTTAAAGTTAAAATGGTGCAGAAAAATTATACGAGAAGGTCAACTTCTCGAAGATGAAATCAGAAGGCGATTATTCGGAAAAGAATAATATATTTGTGCCGTTAATTGCAGTGACTATTATTTAATTACATCCAACATGGGAAGAGGAGATAAAAAAACAGCGAAAGGAAAAAGAGCAATGGGTTCTTATGGAAACTCCAGAAAAAAGAATGTTTCTAAACCATCAGTCGCACCTGTAGCAAAGAAAGAAAAATCAGAGGCGGCTGCTGAAAAGAAGCCTGCAGCGAAAAAAGCAGCAGCTAAACCAGCAGCTGAAAAGAAACCGGCTGCAAAGAAAGCCCCAGCTGCAAAAAAGACGACCAAGAAAACCGAAGAATAAATTTAAAAAAGCTGTCCGAAACGACAGCTTTTTTTTTGAATAATAAATTAGCTTTTGCGCATCATATGTGCATACTTTTTTTGAAATTTGACTCGTTAAAAAAGATCCAAAAATGAAACACAATTTTGGCGCGGGACCGTGCATTTTACCTCAAGAAGTATTCAAACAAGCAGCGGACGCCGTGCTTGATTTCAATGGACTTTCCATTTTAGAAGTTTCTCATCGCCACAAAGACTTTGTTGCTGTGATGGATGAAGCAATGGAACTTGTTAAAAAAGCACTTAATGTTCCGGAAGGTTATTCGATTGCATACCTACAGGGCGGAGCAACTCTTGGTTTTACAATTGCTGCATTGACTATGATGCGTGACACCAAAAAAGCCGGATACATCAATACCGGAACATGGGCCTCAGGAGCAATCAAGGAAGCTAAGAAGGTTGGAATAGATGTGAATGTATTTGCTTCTTCAGAAGATAAAAAGTTCTCCTACATACCCAAGAATTATGTAGCGCCAGCTGACGTGGATTACATTCACTTCACTTCAAATAACACGATTTATGGAACTCAATTCCATTCATTCCCAAAAACAGAACTCCCTCTGATCTGTGACATGTCTTCTGATATTTTCTCCAAAGAGATCAATGTCGCTGATTTTGATTTGATCTATGCCGGCGCTCAGAAAAATCTTGGTCCTGCAGGAGCCACATTGTACATCGTAAAAGATGAAGTGCTGGGCAAGTCTACATCTCCTTTTATGCCAACATACCTCGATTTGAAACAGCATGTAGAAAAAGAATCTATGCTAAACACACCACCAGTATTTTCTGTGTATGTAGCTATGCTGAATCTCCGCAATTTACTTGCAAACGGCGGAGTCGAAGCAATGGAAGAACGCAACAACGCGAAAGCAGCCTTACTCTATTCTGAAATAGATTCCAATCCTCTTTTCAAAGGGACTGTTGCAACTGAGGACAGATCCAAAATGAATGTGACTTTCTTACTTGAAAACGAAAACCATCAGGAAGCGTTTGATAAAATGTGGAAAGACGCCGGAATTGTAGGATTGCCGGGGCACCGATCCACAGGAGGATACCGTGCTTCAATGTACAATGCATTGCCCATTGAAAGTGTGCAGGTTTTAGTAGACGTAATGCGTGAATTTACGCGCACTCTAGGTTAATTTATATAACGATCAATATGAAGATTTTAGCAAATGACGGCATTTCTACTGTCGGACAAAAACAACTTGAAGCTGCAGGTTTTAAAGTAATTACCGACAAAGTAGCGCAAGAGGATTTGGCAAAAGAAGTGAATGCACAGGGAATAGAAATGATTCTGGTACGATCTGCTACCACCGTAAGAAAAGAAGTGATCGATGCGTGTCCGAGACTCAAATTGATTGGCCGCGGTGGTGTTGGCATGGACAATATTGACGTAGCCTATGCCAGAGAGAAAGGTATAACGGTGATAAATACACCGGCTTCGTCGTCTCAATCAGTTGCAGAATTGGTTATGGGACATATGTTTGCTATCTCCCGCTCTCTTCACGATTCCTATAAGAATATGGAATCAGGCGATTTTTCAGCATTGAAAAAAAAGTATGCCAAAGGTGTTGAGCTTCGCGGTAAAACACTAGGAATTGTTGGGTTTGGAAGAATTGGTCAAAGCCTTGCCTCGTACGCATTAGGAAGCGGCATGAATGTTATAGCGGTGGATCTATACACCAATCCAGTGAATGTAAAAGTTCCAATCGGGACATCACAGGAAGTAGTGGTTCAAATTACCCCTCATGCTTCACTTCTTGAAGTGATCAGTGAAATGGATTACATTTCTCTTCACGTTCCTAAACAAGCTGATGGAAGCGCTGTTATCGGGGCAAAAGAATTTACTTTGATGAAAAAAGGTGTTCGCCTCGTAAATGCTTCCAGAGGTGGAGTAATCAATGAAGATGATCTAATTGTGGCATTGAAGGAAGGAAAAGTGGCTGGAGTAGCTCTTGACGTTTTTGAGAACGAACCAAATCCAAGAAAGGATCTACTAAATCACGATCTTATTGCATGTACACCGCACGTTGGTGCAGCAACTATGGAAGCTCAAGACCGTATCGGAGAAGAACTAGCCAGTTTGATCATTGGGCAGTTTGGGCGTGCTTAAAATACTATCGAATGACGAAGATTTCGCCTTTCAGAGCATTGCGACCGGTTCGCGACAAGGTTCATCTTGTCGCGACCAGACCCTACTATTCTTACACAAAAGAAGTATTGAATGCAAAACTGAAAGATAATCCTTACACTTTTTTGAGGATTATTAACCCGGAGTTTGATGAGTCCACTAAAACCAAAGCAAACTCACCAGAGCGTTTTGCTTTGGTGAGCAACAAATACAAAGAATTCATTGATCAAGGCATCTTGTTTCAGGACGAGAACCCACATCTTTATGTGTACAGACAAACGACCAATGATCGTTCATTTATTGGTGTTATTGGAGGTGCGAGTATATGTGAGTACGAAAAAAATCGCATAAAGAAACATGAAGCAACCATTACCTCCCGGGAATCCATGTTTACAAATTACCTGGATATCGTTGGTTATAATGCTGAACCAGTATTACTATCTTATCCCAACAATCTTGAAATTGAAAAACTACTGAATTTGTATTCTTCTGTTTCGCCGGAATATCAATTTACTACAGCAGACAGAGTAACTCACGAATTATGGGTTCTGAATAATCAACAAATGACCACGTTGATGGATGCTTTTGACAAACTGGACGCTTGCTACATCGCAGATGGTCATCACCGTTCGGCGTCTTCTGCAGGCCTAAAGCAAAAACGCTTAAAAGAAGGTCGATCTGCATTTGCCAACGAAGATCATTTTCTAGCATTTTTTGTAGATGAAACAAAGATTAGAATTCTTGAATTTAATCGTGTTATAAAAAATTTGAATGGATTAAGTGAAGAAACTTTTCTTGGAAAACTCCAAAAGTATTTCACTGTATCTCCTTCGAAACCAAGAGTTAAACCTGAATCGGAACACCATTACTCGATGTGTCTTAAAGGTCAATGGTATTCACTTGAATGCAAACCTGAAATAATTGAGAATAATCATCCTGTTAAATGTCTCGATGCAGAAATATTAACGCAATTTGTTCTTACTCCTATTCTCGGAATAAAGGATCTAAAAACAGATAATAATATAGCGTTTATGAGCGGTGCAGATTCGCTTGAATCTCTCGAAGCAAAGATAATAAGCCAAGAATTCAGCGTGGGATTTGTATTATATCCTGCTACAATTGAACAAGTCAAACGGGTTGCAGACAACCAACTCATCATGCCTCCTAAATCTACATGGGTAGAACCAAAACTACGTAGCGGTCTTACAATTTATCATATTAACGAATGATTCGAGATCGACTAAATAAGATCAATAAAAAATTAAATAACCATGTGATATTGATTGCCGTTTCTAAGACTAAACCTATATCTTACATTCAAGAGGCTTACGATGCAGGCCAACGCTATTTTGGAGAAAATAAGGTTCAGGAAATGGTAGAAAAAGAGGCTGTTTTACCCAAAGACATAAACTGGCATTTTATAGGACACCTACAAACCAACAAAGTAAAGTATATCGCTCCGTTTGTTCATTTGATTCATTCCGTGGATAGCTTAAGACTGCTAATTGAAATCGATAAGCAAGCTAAAAAAAATGATCGCGTAATAGACTGTTTGCTTCAATTTCACATTGCACATGAAGATACTAAATTCGGCCTCAATCTGAGAGAAGCAGAAACAATACTCAGCTCTTCAGAGTATTTAAACATGAAAAATGTTAGAATCCTTGGGGTAATGGGAATGGCATCCTTTACACATATTGAAAAGCAAATCAGACAAGAGTTCGCTTGTTTAAAAGAAATTTTGAAAGCACTAAAAAGTTCTTATTTTCAGAATAGTGAGACCTTCAATCAATGCTCTATGGGTATGAGTGGAGATTATTTAATCGCCATGGAGGAAGGAAGTACAATGGTTCGCATTGGAAGTACGATCTTCGGTGATCGAAATTAAGCTACCTATTTCTGGGTATTAAGAATGAATTCTGAAAATTTTAGATTACATCATAGTTTAAATTCCAAGGAAACATGAAAACCAAAAAAGAGATCGTCGACAACTGGCTTCCGAGATATACTGGAGAAGAACTTCGAAATTTTGGTGAATACATCCTTCTGTGTAATTTCCAAAATTATGTTGAAAAGTTTGCCTCTATTCATAATGTTGAAATTTCAGGAATAGGTAGACCAATGTCATGTGCAACAGCCAATGGTATTACCATCATTAATTTTGGTATGGGCTCAGCGTCTGCAGCTACATGTATGGATCTACTTTCCGCCATAGAACCGAAAGCAGTACTCTTTTTGGGTAAATGTGGTGGTCTGAAGAAAAAGAATGAAGTTGGAGATCTTGTATTGCCAATCGCGGCCATACGTGGGGAAGGTACAAGTAATGACTACTATCCACCAGAGGTACCCGCCCTACCCGCTTTTTCACTTCAAAAAGCAATATCAACAACCATTAGAGATTTTGATCGCGACTACTGGACAGGGACGGTGTACACGACCAATCGCAGGGTCTGGGAGCATGATGATGAATTTAAAACCTATCTCCAGCGCATCCGGGCAATGGCGATCGATATGGAAACAGCTACAATATTTACTGTAGGTTTTGCTAATAAAATTCCAACTGGGGCTTTATTACTCGTTTCAGATCAACCCATGATTCCAGAAGGAGTGAAAACAGAAAAGAGTGATACTATTGTAACTTCGAACTTTGTTGATAATCACCTAAGGATAGGAATTGAATCACTTAAGCAACTTATTAACAAAGGGAATACGGTGAAACATCTCAGATTTTAGAATATTATATGACTTTTCGATCAAAACTTCTTTTGCTAGGATGGTTCACTCTTTTGGTATTTCCTATCCCGACGATTCTGATAATGAAATACATCCAAGGACTTTCTTTGTTGTCGATTTTTCAGATCAATAATTTCAAAATATATTATGTACTGTGGGGCCTATTTACAGGAAGTTTAATGGCGGCACTGATCTACAAAATCACCAGAGCTTCCCTTTTTAAAGACATCCCTCTAAAGGTTGAAGAAATGATCTATAATGCCGGATTAAAGCCTATGGATGCCATATTCATTTCATTTGCCGCTGCATTTGGAGAGGAGATTCTTTTTCGTTCAGGTATTCAGAACTATTTAGGTGTAATTGCAACGTCTATTTTATTTGTGGACATTCATGGTTATTTTAGTTTTAAAAATCCTAAAATATCACTTTATGGTCTTTTGGTTTTACCCTTTATTCTGATTCTTGGCTTTGGATTTGTTTTCTATGGATTGTGGTTTAGTATTGCAGCTCATTTCAGTTATGATTTAACGCTTTTTCTTGTCATTAACATTAGACGTAGGTACGAATCAGAGTCAGATTGAAAAGCGATAACGAACTAAACATCTCTTATTCAGTAATATAGCATGCTTTATTTCTTCAATGAAGAATTCGTGCCCTTCCACAATACCCACAAAACAAAATTAAAGTTGGATATTTATAACTTCGAGGTCATCTGACTACTCATTTTTTTAGTTTATCCGAAAAAGCCTTCCTGAACTTTTTCACTTTTGGTCGAACGATAGATTGACAATACATATTTCCCGGATTATTTCTAAAAAAATCATGATGGTAAGCCTCTGCTGAATAAAAAATTGAAACTTCGGTGATTTCTGTAACGATTGGATTACTCCACACCTTCTCTTCTTCAAGTTTTGATTTGAAATAGTAAGCACGACCTTTTTGATGTTCATCATGGTAGAAAATAACCGATCTATACTGTGTACCTATATCATGACCCTGTCTATTCAATTGGGTAGGATCATGGACAAACCAAAACACCTCAAGTAAGGTATCGTACGAAATTATTTCATCATCGAACTCAATTCGAACTACTTCTGCATGGCCAGTAACGCCATTACACACTTCTTCATAGGTTGGATTTAAGGTAACCCCTCCACAATAACCAGGTGATACTGAAATAACACCCTTCATATCAAGATAACATGCTTCAATACACCAAAAACACCCTGCACCTAATGTAGCTTCCTTGATCATGATCGATTTTATTATTCTTGCCAATCGTCTAAATTAATAAGACTTCATCTCAATTAACCGAAGTTTTGAAATAACTTCGTATAATGCTTCAAGCGTACTCACGCAATTTCTGGTATATCTCCGCGGCCATGTTTCTGTTCATGACAAGTTTCAATCTTATCATGCCTGAACTCAACCAATTCATAACCCAACTTGGTGGAGCTGATCAAAAAGGACTAATAATTTCATTATTCACGATATCAGCCGGACTCTCAAGACCTTTCTCAGGAAAATTATCCGACCTTATCGGACGAAAAAAGGTCATGCGCGTAGGGATTATTGTATGTTTCATTGTATCCCTTCTCTATCCTTTATCATTTTCTATATGGTTTTTCCTACTCTTACGTTTTCTGCATGGATTTAGCGCTGGTTTCACACCAACAGGAGCTACGGCATTAATCACTGATATACTACCGGAGAACAAACGCGGTGCGGGGATGGGGCTTTGGGGTACTTGTATATCTCTTGGAATCGGAATTGGACAATCTATGGGCAGTTACATTGAACAAAACATTGGTATGACCAATTTATTTTTGATATCTGCTATCACAGCGTCACTGGCTGCCATCTTACTTGAATTCGTTTCGGAAACGCTTTCATCAACCAAATCCTTTCATCCAAAACAGTTCATAATTACATGGCGGGATGTTTTTGAACCTTCTGTATTTCCCTCTGCCGTGGTAATGTTTCTTTCCGCGATGTGTTCCGGAATTATCTTTGTTCTTACCCCTGATCTTTCCGGATATTTAGGAATTGAAAACAAGGGGTTTTTCTTTGGCACGTATGTTATTTCTACGATCGTCATAAGACTATTTACAAGTTCCCTTTCCGATCACATTGGAAGAAGAAAAGCTCTTTTGATTGCCATGTGCACGCTTATGATTAGTATGATACTTATTGCATTTGCAAATAGCATCGCCTCTTATGTTATTTCCTCGATTGTTTTTGGTTTAGCGACCGGAATGGCGAGTCCTACGCTATTTGCTTGGACAGCTGATTTGTCGCATGTGGAACGTAGAGGGGTTGGTGCGGGAACGATGTTCATTGCCCTCGAACTTGGGATTATGGCAGGATCATTGTCCACATTGATGACTTACAACAATAATCTCGATAGTATTAAATGGGCATTCTTGGTAGGCGCTGCAGCATCCTTACTCTGCATACTCTATTTATTATGGCATTTAAAATACCGTCATTCTGGGACGTGATTATCTTCACTTAAATACCTTCTCACTAGATAATGTCCAAGATAAATGAACGGCGTAAGCAAGATAGCAATAAGCAATTTTAAGGTGTAGTTAGTTGGAGCGATCTCAAGAAATTGTTTCATTCCAATAGTTCCCGGCAGAACAAAACCGATATATAGAACCACTACAGTATCGATCAATTGTGAAATAATGGTACTACCCGTACTCCTTAACCAAATATACCTGTTGCCCGTTTTACGTTTTATCCAGTGAAAAAGTGTTGCATCCAATAGTTGAGACAATAAAAAGGCAGCGATACTTCCGATGATCACACTTTGAGCCTGACCGAATACCTTAGAAAATTCACCGTCCGTGGCAAGTCCGGATCCTGGAATCTCTTTTGCTGGTAATGTGAGTGCTAAACTAACAATAATAAAACAATAGGCGATGAGTATGGCTGTAATCCAAGATAAACGTCGAACTGCCTTTTCTCCATAAAATTCATTGAGCAAATCCGTAAGAATAAAAACAACAGGCCAGGGAATAACACCAACAATAGTTATGAAAGGACCAAAGTTCCCAATGCTAATTGGGATTTCAATGAGTTTATTACTTATCAATTCAGCTGTTACGACATTGGAGATGAATAAACCCGCAAAAAAAACGAATAACCATTCGCGACGACCTCCTGACTTTAATTGATCCATACTGCTATTTTGGGTCTCCTCCGTAATCCAATCGCTTTGCTTTGATGAATCTGGAAATGAAATATTTACTTGTTTTAAAATTCTCGATCGTAACTCCCCTGGAAGTCGATGAGTGAATGAATTTAATAGCGTCAGGTGCTACTTCCACCACCATTGCTACATGCCCTACACGTGTCGAATTTACGTCGCTTCCTTTAAAGAACATTAAGTCGCCCGGTCTAATATCTGACAATCGAACTGTCTGACCCAACTCAGCCATAGCATAGCTAGAATGGACCAAACTGAATCCAAAATTACCAAAAATGTAAGATATGAATCCAGAACAATCAAAACCTGAAGGTGTTGAACCAGCGTATCGATAAGGTGTGCCTAGAAATCTTTTCGCAAAGTTGATCAACTCATCAACCTGCATACTGTTTTTTACATGATGAACTATGTTTAGGGTTGTATCCTTTTGGTAAACGTACAAAGAATATTGATTTTCAATTTTTTGCGCATTCAAACTTAAACTGAATAAACAGAACACTAACATCAAATATTTTATCCTGAATAAGAAAGCTTTCATTGGGATGCAAAAATATCACTAATTTCGAAAACGATTCTTACAAGGAATGGAGCCTTTCGACCCAAAAAAACTCACAAAACTATACTACACCATTGGTGAAGTAGCTGAAATGTTTCTTGTGAATACATCACTTATTCGATTTTGGGAGAAGGAATTTAACATGATCCAACCACGAAAGAATTCGAAAGGGAATCGAATGTTTACTCCTAAAGACATTGAAACATTCTACAAAATACATTCACTAGTAAAACTCGAAGGATATACCCTTGATGGTGCCAAGAAAGCGCTAAAGTCGAAAAAAGTCTCCATACCTGTTCAGGAATCTTCACATCCGAATCAGGAGCTGATCTCGAAACTTGAATTAATAAAAGAAAGGCTATTTAAACTTCGAGATACTTGATCCTTAGATCGAGCAATCACAGTCTGAGTGGGATTTTTAGAGAATTGAAGAAATATTTTCAGGTGCTTATTTTTTCTCTAAAACGTACATTAGTTTAACTGAGATCAGAAAATAGCTGTTCGTGAACCGATACAATAATGATACCTACTAATGAATGAATCTCAATTTTTCCATCTTCATTATGATTTAAGAGAAAAAAGAAAGTGAAAGGATTCTAATACTTCTGCATCAGAGACGAACTGATCTATTTCACCTGTTCCTATTGCAGACAACAAGGAACAATTGATTTTATTTGACTCATTTTTTTTATCGTTCTTACATAAACTGACAAGTTCGGGCAATTGTTCATTTGGAACGTCAGGGACAGCGTAATGCCGAATCAGCAATGCAATTACCTCATTCATATCAGCGTGAGACAATAAACCTTTTTTACAAGAAAGATAGGTTTCAGCAATCATTCCCAATGCTACAGCATGACCGTGACCTATTGGTTCTTTCTTTTCGAGTAAATATCCTTCAATTGCATGACCTAGTGTATGACCATAATTGAGTAATTTCCTAACATTTTGTTCTAGAGGATCCTGCACAACTATATTCACCTTTATTTGAGAAGATCGACGAATTAAAGAAAGATCCATCAATTCTTCAATCGAACTTATTTGTAGTTCCTTCCATAAATCTTTATCCGAAATCAACGCGTGCTTCATCATTTCTGCATATCCATTCATCAGTTCTGCCTCGTTGAGCGTTTTCAAAAACGCCGGATCAACAATGACATGAAGAGGTTGTTTAAATACACCTAATTGATTCTTGTACGGACCTAAGTCGATCCCAGTCTTTCCGCCGATTGCTGCATCGACCATTCCCAACAATGTGGTTGGAATTTGAATAAATTCTAGTCCGCGTTTGAATACCCCGGCTATAAATCCACCCATATCAGTCACAACTCCACCACCAAGGTTAATCACAAGGTCTTTTCTTCCTATCTGATATTCAGAAAGTGCCTGCCAAACCTGGTAGCACACCTCAAGAACCTTGTTTTCCTCTCCTACCGGTAAGAGCATCACTTCTGCCTCAGTCAATTCAGAAAAAGTGGTCAATAAATACTCTAAACAATGGTCATGCGTATGCTCATCAACAATGATAACTATCTTGGAAGATGAAAACTGTTGACGAATGATATCGCCTAATGGCGACCCTGAAAGAGCACCGAAATAAGGCTGTTTAATTATGGTTTGGTTTGACCTCATGTGAACAAATTTAATTAAAGAGGTTAAACCCTGCACTTTCAAATGTGAAAAGCACGTAATTTTAAAGTCATGATTTCATTTGAAAACACAGAAATCGCTTTTGGAGGTAAAACAAATGCAGCATTGAACAGAGCCTATTGGCTCTTCAAAATCATTGGAAATCCTTTAATCGTGAAAGTTGGAAAATCAGTCTCTAACTTTGCTTTGAAGGCAGGATTACCGATCTCAGGTTTAATCAAACAAACCATATTTTCTCAGTTTTGCGGAGGGGAAACGATCTCTGAATGTCAAGCAACCATTACTCACTTGCAGAAATTCAATATTGGTACAATCCTTGACTATTCTGTTGAAGGCAAGGCAAGTGAAGATGATTTAGATACGACTGTAAGAGAGATCATTGATACAATTCTTACTGCTTCGAAAAATCCGGCCATATATTTCGCTGTTTTCAAACTAACCGGTATCTCTAAATTCAACATCTTAGAAAAAGCGAATGATCCATTTTTAGAACTATCTTCTTCTGAGCAAGATGAATACAACACAGTTATTTCAAGAGTAGATTCAATCTGTAAGGTCGCCTACGAAAATAACATTCCCATTTTTATAGACGCAGAAGAAAGTTGGATACAGCGTACCATTGATCAAATTACTCTTCAAATGATGCGTAAATACAACAAGGAAAAAGCTATTATTTATAATACTTTACAGTCTTACAGACATGACCGCATAGCGTATCTCAAGGAAATGATCAATCTAGCTAGGGAAGAAAGTATTCATTACGGAATTAAGCTCGTGCGAGGAGCATACCTAGAAAAAGAGCGGGACAGGGCAAAATTAAAGAACTACCCATCACCAATTCAGCCCGATAAAACTGCTTGTGATACTGATTTTGATACCGCTTTAAAGCTCATTATCAAAAATATTGACGTATTAGCTCTTTGCGCAGGAACACATAATGAAAAAAGTTCATTATATCTTACCGAATTACTAAGAGAGAATAATATTTCACCAAATGATAAGCGTATTTGTTTTGCTCAACTTTTAGGCATGAGTGACCATATTACTTACAACTTATCAAATGCAGGGTACAACGTTGCCAAATATGTTCCTTACGGACCAGTAAGAGAAGTCATGCCTTACCTTCTTCGACGAGCAGATGAAAACACCTCCATAGCTGGTCAGACCAGTAGAGAACTTTCGTTGATTGTTAAAGAAAAGAAAAGAAGAAGAAAGGAACAATTGAAATAAGCCTTTAAACCCAATCAATACCTTTTCGAAGCATTGAAAGAGTATATGACTCAGGACTGCCTTCCTGAACCTGATAATTATACTCCCATGAAGCTGTTTCAGGCAAACTCATGAGTATGGATTCTGTTCTACCTCCGGAAAACAATCCAAATTTAGTTCCTCTATCGTATACCAGGTTGAATTCAACATATCTGCCTCTGCGGATATTCCGCCAAAATAGCTCTTTTTCACCGTAGGATTGATTTTTACCAAACACTACTTGTTCTTCATAAACTATTGGAAACAACCTGCCGAGGTCAATGCACAAACGAAAAATATCCTCCTTTTCAACCGATTCATTATGAGCTAAATGATCAAAAAAGATTCCACCTACCCCACGAGTTTCATTACGGTGCTGATTGAAAAAATAATCATCCGCCCATGTTTTGAAACGCGGATAAAAAGACTCATCATATTTATCACATGTTCGGTTTAGATGCTCGTGAAATAAACATGCCTGATCTTTATCTATATAATGCGGCGTAAGGTCAATTCCACCACCGAACCAGTACGTACCTGAGTCCAATTCAAAGTACCGGACATTCATATGTATAATCGGAATAAAAGGATTTTCGGGGTGTAAGACTATTGACACTCCCGTTGCGAAGAACTCATCTCCTTCTAGACCTAATTGTTTCTTCATGACCTCTGAAACAGGGCCATAAACCTCAGAAAAAGCGACACCACCTTTCTCTATAACACTCCCATGACGTATGATCCTTGTTCGACCACCACCTCCTTCCGATCGATTCCAGAGATCTTGCTCAAAAGAGGCTGTTCCATCGATACGTTCCAGTTCCTTGCAAATATGATCCTGGAGCAAGCGGAATTCTTGAGCAATCTTTTCTTTATCGGGACTCATTCTCCTACGTTGATTAGTTCGTAATCACGCTGTTCCAGAACAAAACATTTAGAATTCTGAAAGCCATTTCCAGCACCCTTCTGACTCCATTGAAAATCATTCATGATCAGCTTTTCTCTATGCATTCCAAGTAAGGTTTCTGAACAAAATGAATAAACCACATCAAATCCTTGTGCCGCCATCTTTGTCAGATCAGCATTGTAGCTTTTTCTGTAGATCCTGAGCATGGCTTTCGTGTATTCATTATCATAATCCAGATCGTTCGGAGAAGAATAATGAAAATGAAATCTCTCTCTAAAATGTGCTTTCATCTCATCCATCCCTAGCCATTCTTTTGTTCCGCAAATTCGAACTAAATCCGTATTGAATTTGGAAGCATTAGAATTCATACTATTCATAAACTTAAGCGTCAACGCTTTGTCATTTGTTGGAAAGATCAATACGGTCGGAAGATCGCGCTTGACAAAGGTCACATAGTTATCGAGCGTAGCTTCAATAAGTTTCGGATGACCTTTTTGAGCTAAAAACGCACTTCTAAAAGCCTCATACATGAGAACATCCTTTTCTCCTGCAGGTCGGATCAAAACTGTTTGACTGCTATTGAATTTCGAAGAAACATATCGCGCCAATCCTTCCTGAAGCTGCACGTCAGTTGGCACAGATGTATAAACAAAAGTGTTTGATTTAACTATAGACGAAGGAACCAACGCTGGGCAGATCATCCTCACTTTATTCTGGCGACACCACCGCGCAACAACTTCTGCGTTTTCAGGAAAAAGGGGGCCAAAAAGAAGATCTAACCCTTTCAATTCATTTTTAGAGAGTAGTTTTTTCGTTTGAACTGAATCATTTTTTACATCGAAGACAAACACCTCTGCGTTCATTCCAAGCTGACTTAAAGAATCAAACGCAAGTTTAGCCCCCATATAAAATTCTGTTGCCAAACCCGAGATCATATCGCCATTACCATCTTGTTTATCAAGATTAAAAGGTAGGAGAAGTGCAATCTTGTAACTACTTTTCTTAGGAAAAAGCAAAGAGGAATCGATTTGAACAACTATTGGCGGTTCGATAGTTCGAATTGGTATATTTTTTTGCTGTTCTTTTTTTATCTGAATCTTGATTGTGTCACCGGGTTTTATTCTTGACGATTTCAACTGATTTAATTTCTGAAGATCCTCAACGGTAACCATATATCTCTTCGACAAGGTATAAAGTGTTTCACCATCCCTCACCAAATGTTCAATAATTGTGTCCGACAGAGGTATTTTGATCGGATCTAACTTTATCGTTTTTAATGTAGTATCAGCAATAGTTGGTTTGACTTCAGATTTTGACTCCTTCTTCACTTCGCTAACCGACTCATTCGTCTTAACAGTTTCAGAGATATTATTGGAATTCGTGTTTTGAACTGAGGACGTATTTTTATTCTTAAAGACAACATCGCTGTATACATTTTCGATTTTCAAAGTCTGTCCAACCTGAACACCATTCTCAGAACCCGGATTGGCTGAAACCAAAGCCTCAACGGATACTTCGAATTTCTTTGAGATTCCGTAGAGTGTTTCTTTGGGAAGCACCGTATAGTTGATTGTTTCCGTTGCGATTGGGACTTTTATACGCTGCCCGACACTAACTCCCTTTTCAGTCCCTGGATTCGCCTTAACAATTTCATCAACAGGAACTTTATATGTCTCATGAATCCACCACATCGTGTTGCCAGGCTTAACGATGTGCACGTAATATTTCTTACCGTCGACTATTTCACGCTCCGCCTTATCCGGCTGAGCAAAGACGAACAATGAAATAACAGAGAAAAAACAAGAGATCAGTTGTTTCATATCGACTTCAATTGAACTTCACTTTACAACAATTATTCCCATTCGATCGTGGCCGGTGGTTTCGAAGAAATATCGTAGGTTACCCGATTAATCCCTTTAACTTGATTTATGATCCGGTTTGATATTTTCGCTAGGAAATCATAGGGTAAATGGCACCAATCTGCTGTCATCCCATCCGTTGAGGTAACAGCACGCAAAGCAACGGCATTTTCGTAAGTTCGCTCATCACCCATCACACCCACAGATTGTATAGGTAAAAATATGGCACCCGCCTGCCAAACGTCAGCATACAATCCATCCTCTTTCAACCCATTAATAAAAATGGCATCTACCTCCTGTAGAATTCGAACTTTTTCCGCTGTTACTTCTCCCAGAATTCGAATACCAAGACCCGGACCTGGAAACGGATGTCTACCAAGAATCGTTTCATCAATATTCAATGACCGACCTATTCTTCTAACCTCGTCCTTAAAAAGCAATCGAAGCGGTTCAATGACTTTCAACTTCATGTAATCCGGCAAGCCTCCCACATTGTGGTGTGATTTAATCGTTTGAGAAGGCCCACCATTCACCGAGACTGATTCTATCACGTCCGGGTAGATCGTTCCTTGTCCCAACCATTTGGCGTCTGTCACCTTTTTTGATTCTTCGTCAAACACATCAATGAATACCTTCCCTATGGCTTTACGTTTCAATTCAGGATCGGTAACTCCTTTCAATGCCGCATAGAATTTATCAGATGCATCGACACCTTTCACATTCAAACCCATGTGCTTGTATGAATCAAGAACCTGAGCGAATTCATTTTTACGGAGTAACCCATTGTCCACAAAAATGCAATGCAGATTAGCCCCAATTGCCTTGTGAAGTAATACCGCTGAAACTGAGGAGTCTACCCCACCGGAAAGACCCAGAATGACTTTGTCTGTACCGATCTGATCCTGTAACTTTTTTACTGTCTCTTCTACAAATGAAGCAGGCGTCCAATCCTGATGACATCCACATACATCCACAATGAAATTTCTCAAAAGGATAGCCCCCTCGGTTGAATGATAGACTTCCGGATGGAATTGAATTCCAAAAGTCAATTCGCCACCCACCTGATAACCTGCTACTTGGACATCCTCTGTACTCGCTATCACACGGTAATTCTCCGGTGTCTTCTTAATTGTATCACCGTGCGACATCCAAACCTGGCTTCCATTGGTTATCCCCTGCATTAAAACACTCGAATGATCAATGTAATTCAAATGAGCCCTCCCATATTCACGAATGGTTGATGGTAAAACTTCTCCTCCAAAAGCATGAGATAAATACTGTGCACCAAAGCAAACACCCAACAATGGAAGTTTTCCTTTTATAGCACTAAGATCAGGCTTCGGAGACTGATCATCTCTTACTGAAAAAGGACTTCCCGAAAGTATCACGCCTTTAATGTGAGTACCCAATTCAGGACATTTATTCCACGGATGGATCTCACAATATACATTCAACTCACGAACTCGTCGCGCAATCAACTGTGTATACTGTGATCCAAAATCAAGGATAAGGATCATTTCATGCATGATGCAAAGATAAAATGAAATGATAGAAGACGCCTGCTTGACTTCACTTCAAAATCAACGTGTTTTCAACAACAATTCAGACAAAATGTCACTTGTTTTTAAACGGAACAATTTATGACCATAGTGCATGTTTAAATTGAATACACATCGGCAATGCTTTTCAATATTTGTTTAACTTTGATCTCCCTATAAAATTGATATCCATGATATCCGGATTACTTAAAAGATTCTTTGGCGATAAATCTGAAAAAGATAGAAAATTCTACCAGCCATATATAGATAAAACGAATGAGATCCTTCAGAAGTTTACCTCGATAACCGATGATGAATTGAGATCGAAAACAGAAGATCTCAAGGAAAGAGTCAAGATTGGTACAGCCGAACTCGAAGCTGAACTAACCAAATTAAAATCCAATGCTACGAATATTGACACTCCTATTCATGAAAAAGAAGAACTCTTCGAACGCATAGATAAACTTTCGAAACAGATTGATGAAACGATCGAGGAAATTCTTCTCGACATCCTTCCTGAAGCATTTACCGTAGTCAAAGAAACCGCAAGAAGATGGGCAGAGAATGGTCACTTAACAGTTACTGCCAAGGAATTTGACCGAGAACTCGCTTCCAAGAAAGATGGAATCACCATTGAAGGAGACAAAGCTATCTGGCACAACTCATGGACGGCTGCCGGGACAGAAGTGAAATGGAACATGGTTCATTACGACGTGCAGTTAATGGGTGGTGCCGTACTTCATCGTGGTAACATCGCTGAAATGCAAACAGGTGAAGGTAAAACACTTGTGGCTACACTCCCTGTTTATCTGAATGCACTCGCAGGTAAAGGAGTTCATGTCGTAACAGTTAATGATTATCTTGCAAAACGCGACTCTGAATGGATGGGACCGCTTTATCAGTTCCACGGATTGAAAGTAGATTGCATTGATAAGCATCGACCTAATTCAGAGGAAAGACGTAAAGCTTATCTTGCCGACATCACTTTTGGAACAAATAATGAGTTTGGCTTCGACTACCTGCGTGACAATATGGCAGGAGGTGTAGACGAGCTTGTGCAACAAAAACATCATTTCGCCATTGTAGATGAGGTAGATTCTGTACTGATTGATGATGCGCGTACGCCTTTGATCATTTCAGGTCCGACCCCAAGAGGTGAAGAACACGAGTTCTATGAATTAAAACCTCGTGTAGAGGCCATTGTCGCTGCACAACGTAACTATGTCAATCAATGCCTGGCGGATGCAAAAAAGCTCCTTACTGTGATTCAAGGTACAACAGATGCGGGTAAGGACGCCAAACAGATCTTAGAAGATGGTGGGATAGCTTTGTTGCGCGCTCACCGCGGATTGCCTAAGAATAAAGCATTAATCAAATACCTCTCCGAGCCGGGAATTAAAGCTCATCTTCAGAAAACGGAGAACTTCTACATGCAGGAGCAAGGAAAGCACATGAAAAAGATCGATAATGAATTGTTTTTCGTTATCGATGAAAAGAATAATACGATCGAACTAACCACAAAAGGAATCGATCTGATCTCCGGAAAAGAAGATCGAGACTTTTTCGTGATGCCTGACATTGGTTCAGAGATCGCTAAATTGCAGAAAGAAAACCTTGACAAAGAAAAATACCTAGAGAGGAAAGACGAACTGATCCGTGAGTATAGTATAAAGTCGGAGCGAATTCATTCCGTGAACCAACTTCTCAAAGCGTATACCCTCTTTGAAAAGGAAGTTGAGTACGTGATCCTCGATGGTAAAGTGAAGATCGTTGATGAACAGACAGGTCGTATTATGGAAGGGCGCCGCTACTCCGATGGACTGCATCAGGCGATCGAAGCGAAAGAAAACGTGCAGGTAGAGGCTGCCACACAAACGTATGCCACAATAACACTTCAGAATTACTTCCGTATGTACCACAAACTTGCCGGTATGACCGGTACGGCCGAAACGGAAGCGAAAGAATTCTGGGATATTTATAAATTGGATGTTGTTGTGATTCCTACGAACAGACCTGTTGTCAGAAAAGATCAGAATGACCTTGTTTACAAAACTGCTCGAGAAAAATATGCGGCTGTTATTGAGGAAACGGAAAAGCTGGTTGCACAAGGCAGACCCGTTCTCGTGGGAACAACTACCGTTGAGATCTCAGAGTTGTTGAGTCGCATGCTCAAGATGAAAGGTATTAATCACCAGGTACTTAACGCGAAATACCACCAGAAAGAAGCAGAGATCGTTGCTGAAGCTGGAAAAGCCGGAGCTGTGACAATCGCAACAAATATGGCAGGTCGTGGAACCGATATTAAATTAGGTGAAGGCGTAAAAGAAGCAGGTGGTTTGGCGATCATCGGTACGGAGCGTCACGATTCACGACGGGTTGACAGGCAGCTTCGCGGTCGTTCAGGACGGCAGGGAGATCCGGGTTCATCTATCTTCTTTGTGTCATTGGAAGATGACCTAATGCGTAAATTCGGATCTGAGCGCATCGCCAGATTGATGGACCGCATGGGACTTAAAGAGGGTGAAGTGATTACACATGGAATGGTTTCCAAATCCATTGAACGCGCTCAGAAGAAAGTGGAAGAAAATAACTTTGGTATTCGTAAGCGACTATTGGAATACGATGACGTGATGAATGCACAGCGAAAAGCCATCTACCGCAAGCGAAGAAACGCATTATATGGAGATCGTCTGGATCTGGATATCGACAACATGTTCTACGATATTTGCGAATCCACTGTTTATGCGCATTCCAGAGACGATTTCGAATCATTTGAATTGGATTTAATCCGTATTATAGGAATTGATTCCCCGGTGACCGCAGCTGAATATTCTTCCGTTGACCGAAATGAATTAGTGGAGAAAGTGTACAGTTCGACGATTGAACAGTATCAACGAAAAAGCGAAAAGATTGCTCAGAAAGCCTATCCTCAAATCAAACATGTGTATGAGACGATGTCTAGTAAATACAAGAACATTGTCTTCCCACTTACAGACGGTCGAAGAGAGGTTCAAATCATTCTTGATCTCGAAGAAGCTTATAAAACGGAAGGCAAAGCCATTGCAAAGGCCTTTGAAAAATATGTGATTCTCGGTATGATCGACAATGAATGGAAAGAACATCTGCGTGAAATGGATGATTTACGTTCGGCTGTGCATCATGCACAGTATGAGCAGAAAGATCCTTTATTGGTATACAAACTGGAATCATTCGAATTGTTCAAAACCATGCTTGGACGATTGAATACCGAATCTATTGAATTATTGATGAAACTCGATATACCAATAGAAACAGAGGTAAAAAGTACCAATCGTGAAGTTACACATCAGCACAATTATGATAAAGCGGAGATAAACAATGGTAACAGTTCCTCCACTCCACCTCCTCGTTTTCAAGGAAGCGAAGGATATCAGCAAGCAATTCAAAACTCGTTACCTCAACAGGAAAAACAAACACCTGTCGTGGCAGAGCCGAAAATTGGACGCAATGATCCTTGTCCTTGCGGAAGCAAAAAAAAATACAAGCAGTGTCACGGTAAATAGTTCCAACAAATGCAACGTATGAAACTTTCCATTGTTGGTACCGGAAACGTTGCATTTCAGCTTGGCAGTTTATTGAAGAATGCAGGAATCGATTTTTGTGAGGTTTATGGAAGATCCACGGAAAATACATTGGAACTTGCAAAAAGACTGCAATGCAATGTTGTGGATTCCTTATCCAAAATAACAAGTGATATTGTTTTAGTTTGCATAAGTGACGACGCGTTATCGGAGGTTTTACCAATAATTGCAAAGGATAAAAAAGTCATCTATACGTCAGGTTCAATACATTTAAATACCTGTGGAAGGACTTCTAATACAGGTGTGCTCTACCCTCTTCAAACCTTAAAAAAAGAACGAGCTCTTTCAACAACAAATTTACCGTTACTTATTGAGGCCCAGGGCGAAGATTTGCTCAAGGAGATTAATCTGTTGGCAAATTGTCTTTCAAACAATGTACATGTCGTTTCATCAGACGATCGTCTGTACTACCATCTTTCGGCAGTTTGGATGAATAATTTTACCACTCATTTGGTATATCTTTCTGAGCAGCTTCTACAAACCAGAAAATTGAATTTTGACTTATTGAAGCCCTTATTAGTTGAAACTGCCGAAAAATTGAAGCAGGGCAATATTAAATCGTCCCAAACGGGACCTGCAAGTCGCGGCGATAAACGTATTTTAGAATTGCATGAATCTCTATTGAGTGGAAAGCAACGATTACTCTATGAATTACTTTCTGACAGTATTTCGGAAACCTATCGTAAGGATGACCAGTTATAAAGAAAAACTCAATTTAATCACCACATTTATGTTTGACGTAGATGGGGTGCTGAC
The DNA here is from genome assembly GCA_044340465.1 of Crocinitomicaceae bacterium. Classification (GTDB taxonomy): domain Bacteria; phylum Bacteroidota; class Bacteroidia; order Flavobacteriales_D; family Crocinitomicaceae; genus M0103. Next base: position 26,523 of record JBIITO010000008.1, read on the forward strand.
CAACGGTGACGTGATGCTTCTGCATAATGAAGTTGTTAGGATACTTAATTCCAGGGATGCTTATTCCATACAATATGCTGTAAAAATGGGCTATCGGGTTTTGATCGTTACGGGAGGTAATTCGCAAGATGTTAAAGATCGCTTAATTGCACTCGGTGTTCAAGAGGTACACTTATCTTCTTTTAACAAGTTAGCAGTATACGAAGATATTAAGGTCAAGCACCGATTGAAAGACGAGGAAATCCTCTACATGGGCGACGATATTCCGGATTATCAAGTTATGACGAAAGCAGGAGTTGCAGCTTGTCCGCAGGATGCAGCAATGGAGATCAAACATATTTCGCATTATCATTCTCCTTTTAACGGAGGGAGACATTGCGTAAGAGATGTCATTGAACAGACTCTTCGAGTTCAGGGGAAATGGTTCTCTGAACAAGCTTTTTATTGGTGAATAAGAGAGTATCCACACAAAGTGTACCATCTTTTAAGAAAACCTAAATCATATGTATTGTTTATTAAAGTGGTTTGACAAAAAGCTATACTTTAAGAATCCATCAGGCCCGCTCGATGATTGTAGCATATCCCTGTCCCACACCAATACACATTGTTACCAGGGCGTATCGTTTTTCTGAACGTTGCAATTCACGTGCAGCAGAAATTAAAATTCTCGCTCCTGACATTCCCAGTGGATGTCCCAATGCGATCGCACCTCCGTTCGGATTGATCCGCTCATCTCTGTCGTCCAATCCGAGTTTACGTGTACATGCCAGCACTTGGGCTGCAAAGGCTTCATTGAGCTCAATTACGTCCATATCCTTTAGGGAAAGACCCGATCTATTCAGTACTTTTTCTGATGCATAAACCGGACCTATACCCATGATACGGGGCTCAACACCAGCTACTGCTCCACCAACGATTCGAGCAAGTGGTTTTAATCCTTCCCTTTTCACTCTTGATTCTGAAGCCAAAAGTAAGGCGGCTGCGCCATCATTTAAACCTGAAGAGTTACCCGCCGTTACACTTCCATCTTTTTTGAAAGCCGGTCGAAGCGCAGACAGACTCTCGATCGTGGTTGCAGGTTTAACAAACTCATCCTTTTTGAAAATTAATGGATCTTTTTTCTTTTGTGGAATCGCTATTGGTACGATCTCTTGAGCTAAAATACCATTTGATTGGGCTGCTGCGGCTTTCTGCTGCGACCATGCCGCAAATGAATCCTGCGCTTCACGTTCAATATGATACATTTCCGCAAGATTTTCAGCTGTATTTCCCATGCCATCAACACCATAGAGTTCTTCCATTCTTGGGTTAATAAAACGCCATCCAAAGGAAGAATCAAACATTTTTGCATCGCGACCAAAAGCTGAAGAAGTTTTTGAAATCACCCAAGGTCCTCGGGTCATGTGTTCCACTCCTCCTGCTATGTAAAGATCTCCTGCACCATCCTTGATTGCTCTCGCAGCATTGATTGTCGCCGCCATACCTGATGCGCACAACCGATTGATTGTTTCACCTCCAGATTGCACTGCAAGCCCGGAGAGTAATCCCGCCATACGAGCGACATTGCGATTATCTTCTCCTGCCTGGTTGGCGCACCCCAAAATAATATCTTCGATGGTTTCCGGATCTATGTTTGGGTTGCGATCCATAAGGCTTTTCAACACATGTGCTGCCAGATCGTCTGCTCTTACTTCTGCCAGTGTTCCACCAAAACTACCAATAGGAGTCCGCACTCCATCAACGAGATATACCTTTTCCGCCATAATGACATCTTAAAAGTTTAAATATAATCTTTTTGAGTATGTTGAAAACTAATTGAATTACCGATATTGATAGTTCGTAAATTGGTAATCCTAATTGAAAAATGAAACTATATCCATGAAGAAAATACTAATAATTGTCCTATTTACCTCATTCTTTATCAGTATCTTCGGTCAATTAGAAGAAATGACTCCTTCAGAGGTTCGCTACAGGGATTCCATAAAATCCTTGAACCTGCAAAACGAAGCCGTTGCCAAAAGTCAAGAAGCCTACAATAAAGGAATTGAACTTTTTTCACAGAAAAAATATTCGGAAGCCATCGCATCTTTCAGTGAATCCATTCGTAATGATAACAATTTCACCGCAGCTTACTACAACAAAGGTGTTGCAGAGAATGAATTTGAAAAATATGCTGATGCAGCAAAAACGTTGAATGAACTGCTAACCAAAGATCCTAACTATTCAAAGGCCTATTTTCAGCTTGGTCGATCCTATCAAGGAATGAATGATTATTTGAAAGCAGAGAAAGACTACGACAAAGCCTTACAGATCGACCCGAAAAGTTCAAGAGCTTATTATAATTATGGCACCTTGAAATTTTTGCAAAAAGACTATCAGGGGGCTATAAAACATTTCACAAAAGCAATCGAACTTGATAATAATTTCGCTTTTGCCTACAACGACCGAGGAAGCTGTTATCGGATGTTGAATGACTACCCTAAAGCCATCGCAGATTACGAGGAAGCGGTGAAAAAGAATCCTAAGCTGGCTTTCGTGCTCAATAATATCGGCACAACTAAGAAAAAAGCAAAAGATTTCCCCGGTGCCATGGCTGCATTCAATAGAGCGATCTCTGTTGATCCGCAGTTTTTCATGGCCTACAACAATCGAGGCGTTGTACAAATGGAACAAAACAGATTGGACGATGCAAAAAAGGATTTTGAAAAAGCATTGGAGATCAATCCAAAATATGCTCCTGCAGCATCAAATCTTAGTGGAATTTATTTCAAGCAAAAAGATTATAAAAAAGCACTCGAACTGGCCAACAGAGCTGTCTCAAGCGATCCCAACTTCGGCGATGCTTATGTAAACAGAGCCAATGCACGTGAGATGAACAGAGACCTGGAAGGTGCTTGTGATGATTGGCACAAAGCAAAAGAACAAGGAATCGAAGTCGGTAAAAATTACTATTCCGCAAACTGTAACGAATAAAATCCATGAAAACTTTTCTAACTTCCATCATACTTTTTGGCAGTTTGTCTGTAGTTGCACAAAATGTGGAATTTAAAGCAGCCAATTTTAAAAACGACAAAGAGGGTTTGAAAAAAGCAGAAGATGCCATCTCCAAAGGAGATGAGTTCCTTGCGTTGGGTAAAGAAGCTGTATTTCAAGTTCAAAGTCCCGGATTGAATTTTAAAAAGGCACTCAAAGAATATTTGACTGCTCAAAAATTCAATCCATCGAACGGCGTGTTGAATTTCAAGATAGGGGTATGCTATGTCCATTCTTCTGACCCCAATAAATCCATAGAATATATTCAAAAAGCGAACTCGTTGGACCACGCTTGTGATCCATTTCTATCTTATTACCTCGGATATACCTACCAACTTCAGGAAAAGTTCGATGAGGCCATCAAATCGTACGAAGCTTTTGAAACCAATTACAAGAAGGCTGACAATTTCTCCAAGTTCGTTACCCAGCGCAAGAATGAATGTAAAGCTGCAAAAACATTCAAAGCCAATCCCATCAGAGCATGGGTTGATAATGTTGGTTCTTTAAATACTGAATTCGATGATTTTGCTCCGTCTGTTTCTACGGATGGCGCTGAGATCGTATTTACCTCTACTCGTCCTAATGGCCATACCGCCAATGAGGTTGGTGGATACGATGCTGATATTTACACGTCTTCATTGACCGATGGGAATTGGTCGGAACCAAAGCAAGTTGCAGGTGGATTAAACTCTACAGTAGATGACGTGTCGAATAACATGAGTTATGACGGAACAAAAATGCTTCTACACAGAGACAATAATGGTCAGTTCGATATCTACGAGTCTCGCCTAAGCGGTTTAAACTGGACAGATCCTGTGCTGGCACACTTTCAGATCTCTTCTAATAAATCAAATGAAAAGTATGCAGCATATAGCAATGACGGTTGGAGTTTGTATTTTGCGCGTGACAACGATAGTAAAGCGAATGGATTTGATGTCATGTTTAGCGCCATGCAAAGTCGTCAGCAAAAAGATTATGGGGCGGCTGTAGCTGTAGGAAACGGACTTGTAAATTCTAAATTCAATGACGGTCCGGTTTACTTACATATCGATGGTGAAACCATGTATATTGCATCCGAAGGAAATGAATCTTTGGGAGGTTATGACATTTTCGTTTCGAAAAAAGTTCAAGGATCATGGACTAAGCCAGTGAATATGGGATATCCGATAAATACGCCGTATGATGATTTTTTCTTTGCTTCAACAGCCAATGGAAAATTTGCTTACATCGCTTCGAATCGAGCTGGTGGAAAAGGAGGATATGACATTTACAAAGTGATCTTCTGGGGAGCAGAGAAGAAACCGGTGTATGACATGGAAGATTACTTACTAGCATCGGTTGCTATGCCAATGAAGGATGCTTCAGTAGAATCCACTGTGGATGTTAACAGAAAATCATTTACTGTTTTCAAGGGTGCAACAGTAGATGCGATGACCAAAAAACCAGTAGAAGCGCAGATCGAGATCACAGATAACGCCACTGGAAAAGTGATGGAAACGTTTACAACGAACAGTGCTACAGGTAAATTCATTATTACGCTACCGTCAGGAAAGAATTATGGAATTGCCGTTAAAGCAGAAAAATATCTCTTTCACTCAGAGAATTTCGATATACCGAATGGCGCCGCTGACAATTTGGTAAATAAAGTGATCGAATTGAAAAATATTGCCATTGGCAGCAAAGTGGCCTTGCGTAATATTTTCTTCGATGTGGGTAAATCTGTGTTGCGACCAGAATCCAATGCTGAATTGGATCGTTTGGTAAAACTAATGAAAGATGTTCCCAGTTTGAAGATCGAGATCTCAGGACACACAGATAACTCCGGTTCTGCGACGATCAATGAAACATTATCTCAAAGTCGCGCTGATGCTGTTGTCACCTATTTGAGCTCAAAAGGTTTTGCTGCAACCAGGCTTACAGCTAAAGGATATGGTTCATCTAAACCGGTAGCAACCAATTCTACAGACGAAGGTAGACAGCAAAACCGGAGAACGGAGTTCGAGATCAAAGGAAACTAGTAACATTCGTTACTTTTCAGGCCCTTTTGTTTTACAAAGTTTGTAGGAAACAACAAGCATTATGAAGCATGATCAGTTCAAAGTGTCTTTTCTGGGTGGTGCCGGAACAGTTACTGGATCAAAAACATTAATCGAAGCAGGCACAACGAAAGTACTCATAGACTGTGGTCTTTTTCAGGGTCTGAAAGATTTACGACTTAAAAATTGGGAACCTTTTCCAGTTGACCCGCATACGATAGACGAATTGATCCTCACGCATGCCCACCTTGACCATTGTGGTTACCTACCTTTGTTGGTAAAAAATGGTTTCAAAGGCTCCGTACATTGTTCAGAACCAACGCGTCAATTGACAGAAATCATTTTATTGGATAGCGCCAAAATTCAAGAGGAAGATGCCGAAAGAGCAACACGTCATGCGTATACCAAACATGGAAAAGCAATGCCGTTGTATACCGTTGAGGATGTGCATGCCTGCCTTAAAAGTTTCGTGAGTCATGAACTGCATGAATGGGTCATCCTGGATCCTGATATGAAATTCCAGTTTCTAAACAATGGACACATTTTAGGTTCGTGTTTCGTTGACATGCGCATCAAGGATCGAAAAATCATTTTTTCAGGAGATATTGGAAGAACCAAACCCATGCTTCTCTATCCACCACAAAAGATAACGGATGCCAACATCATCATCATGGAATCTACCTACGGTGATCGCATACATGAAATGGAGAATACCAAGGAGGCTCTTTTAAAAATCATTTTGGAGACCTTTGAAAATAAAGGGATCCTCATGATTCCTACTTTTGCAGTAGAACGAGCTCAAGAACTTTTGTACCTTCTCTATTTGTTGCGGGAAGAAGAAAAATTACCTTCGATGCCTGTCTATCTCGATTCTCCAATGGGTACAAATTCCACTAATGTTTATCGTCAGTTTAAGGAATGGCAAAACCTTTCGCAGTATCACTTAAGTCATATGTACGATCACGTTACATTTATACACTCAGTTGAGAAATCTCGAGGAACAGTGTTTGACAAAAAACCAAAGATCGTTTTAGCCGGAAGCGGCATGATGGAGGGTGGTCGCATTTTGCATTACATGAATAATCATCTAGACAATCCGAAAAACACCTTGCTATTTGTAGGATATCAAGGTGAAGGAACGCGAGGAAGAGCTATTCTGGAAGGCGCAAAAGAGATCAAATTCTTTGGTGAATACCGAAAAGTACGTTGCCAGATCCGCGAAATCAGTTCGTTATCAGCACATGGGGATCAATCAGAAATGATCGAATGGTTACGCCATTTCAAAACTAAGCCGGAATATGTATTTTTGAACCACGGTGAACCGCATCAAACAGATGCTTTGCGTCAAAAAATAGAATTTGAGCTGGGCTGGGAAGTAAAGATCCCGAAACTGAACGAAGGGTTCATTGTGTAATATAAATAATCACATGCCCCAGTACCAAACAGTCGAAGAAAAAGACATCATTTTTTTTAAGAATTTACTCGGTGAATTTTGTCATACATCTGAAGAACATTGTTCATCTTATGGTCATGACGAGACAGAGGACCTGCTCTTTATGCCGGAGGTAGTTCTTCGACCTGATGCCGTACGACAAGTTTCTGCGATACTTCGGCATTGTTATGAACGTGGAATCCCCGTAACCCCGTCAGGAGCACGAACTGGTTTAAGTGGTGGCGCCCTCCCCATACATGGAGGTGTGGCTTTGTCCTTGGAGCGTTTTAACCGTATTCTTGAAATCGACGAAAAGAACCACCAGGTAATTACCGAACCAGGAGTGATCACACAAATTTTACAAGATACGGTCCGTAAAAAAGGATTATTCTATCCTCCTGATCCTGCAAGTAAAGGAAGTTGTTTTATCGGCGGAAATGTGTCTGAAAATTCAGGGGGTCCAAAGGCAGTAAAGTATGGCGTTACCAAAGATTACGTTCTGAACCTTGAAGTGGTTTTACCTAACGGAGAGATCATTTGGACTGGCGCGAATGTATTGAAAAATGCCACAGGTTACAATCTTACCCAGCTCATCGTAGGGTCCGAGGGAACACTTGCCGTAATCACCAAGATTGTACTCAAACTGATCCCGCATCCAACACACGATCTCCTTATGTTGGTTCCTTTTTTCAGTGCGGAAAGGGCTTGTGAGGCAGTTGCAGCTATTTTCCAAGCAGGAATTACACCAAGTGGTCTCGAATTTATGGAACGTGACGCTCTCACCTGGACTCAAAAATTTACAGGAGACACCTCCATCCATGTTGCCGATAATCATGAAGCACACCTCTTGATCGAAGTAGACGGCTTTGACCACGAGCTTCTTATGATGGATATTGAACGTATCATGGAGGTACTGGAAAACTTTGAAACAGACGAAATCCTATTCGCTGAAAGCGAAGCACAGAAATCAAGTCTTTGGTCATTAAGGCGAAAGGTAGGAGAGGCTGTTAAATCACAGTCGGTATATAAAGAAGAAGATACGGTTGTGCCACGTTATGAATTACCTGCATTGTTGCGACACGTTAAATTGATCTGCGCAGAATTTGGATTACATTCCGTTTGCTACGGTCATGCCGGTGATGGCAATCTTCATGTCAACATTATTCGAGGTAAACTTTCTGAAGAAAAATGGGAAAAGGATCTCCCTGTCGCCATTCGAAAACTGTTCACTGAAGTTATTAAACTCGGAGGCACAATATCAGGAGAACACGGAATCGGTTTGGTACAAAAAAATTACATGGACATTGCTTTTCCTAAGATAACACTAGAGCTAATGCGTTCAATCAAAAAAGTATTTGATCCAAAAGGGATACTTAATCCAGGAAAGATCTTTACTGAAAATTAATTATTGAAAAAGTTCAGCTCTCCCCTTTTCATTTGGTGGTACATCTTTGCCAAATAAGCCAATAAGATTCGCATTGCATCAAATGCTTCTTCGGTTTCAGAGCTGATTTCAGCTTTACGAAGACGCATGAGTAACTTCATATACATCGCATGGAAAAGGATCTCAATTTGATTCTTATCCTTCAAATTGGAACGTTCACGAAACTCCTCAATGAATTTATTCGCAAGTTCATATAGATCTTTATATTTCTGATCTTCAGAAAGATTGATCAAGGTGTTGTGAAGGTAAGAGAGTTCGACCAAAATGTCTTTCAGATCATGTAAATGGCCTTGTTTCTCGATCTTTTGATTGACCATTTGTCGAATCAGAACAGCGTACCATTCGCGATATTGACCATGAAAAGAGGCATCCGGAAGTTGTGGTATGACATACTTCTCCATGATCGAATCAATGTCAAAATTGAATGAACGAATAAGGTCCTCTGTCTGGTACATGTACAGCACATATTCAGCGATATTTTCCTGAAGTTTCTGTTGTGCAATCAACATGTTAATCCCTTTTTGTATCGTTTTCAATTTCTTCCTGATGCTCATTCAGGAAAGCGGTAAACTCTTTTGTCACATCCATTGATGGATTGATGAAGTTGATCTGACCACCGGCTCCATGAATCAACAAGATATCGATGCCATTTGCTTCACTGAACTGCTTTCCAAAGGCTTCGATTTTTCGGGAGATGGTTTCCAATTTCTGTACGGTCTCTTTTTCCAGTCGTGCACCTTCATTTTGCTGGTATTGCATCAATTCGGCCTCCATTTGTTGCGCACGTTGCTGGATCTGCATCGACTCATTTTCAGAAAGCAATCCACTTTGTAGTTTCTCGTTATTGCGAATAATGAAATTCTGGTATTCCTGAGACCGTCGCTGTACCTCCTTTTGGAACCGCTCTTGTTTTTTTGTCACTGAGGCTTCCTCGCGTTTGAAGTACTCAAAATACAACTTAAGACTATCACTATTGTAGAAGGCAATTTTCAACCCCTTCATGTCTCTGACCGCAATCTTGGGAACAGTGTTTTCCTTTGGTTTATCATCTTTTGAGCTACATGCGGTTAAAAAGGTTATAACTGCAAAAGCGAACCAACTATTTTTCATTTCTCAATATTTTTATTCTTGAATCCTTCCTCCCAATCATTTCTCATTTCTACAAATCGAGTAACGGAATTTTTTAATAATTCCGGAGTGATCATTCTTTCCACATCTTCGAGTGTATCCACATCCAGCTCACCAATCTTAAAGCTTTGTTCGAATTGACCTAATTCGATCTTCACGATGTACTTTGCGTTATAATTGAACAACTGAATCTTAAATCGCTCGTGCGGAATATCTTTGATTAATCTCATGAGAGCACAAAATTAACCCAATGACTGAAATGTGATACAAAAAAAGCATATCGCTAAATGCTTTTCTATTGCACTACACTGCGATAGCAATATCTGGCTCTTGAAATTCCTTGAAAACAAAAGGTACTTTAACCATGTAAGCATAATCCTGACCTACTTCATACATATCTTCATCCGTAGAACGGTAAAACCACTCTACATAAACGTCTTTTCCATTATCCGCAAGTTCATTGAGCTTGTACATAAGTAATAAAATACGTTTTGAAGAAGAAATATTAAAATATTCAAGGTTGATTTTCACAACTGTTTTAACACAAGGATTCATAAGATACTCCTCAAACCAGTTGAGAACGGGTAACCAAAATTCGTCAGGCTGATCAGGAATTGCCCGCCCACTAATCTCCATCATACCTTTAACACCATCGAAATGTATCAAGGGTGTATGGGTTGTGGGATCGAGGATAAATTCCTTCATTTTTAACAAAAATTTAAAGTCTAATTTGCAATTTATTTTTCAAATAAAATGAAATTTTCTACGAATAGCTTTTTTTTGAAGATGAATTCGCTGAAATATCGACGAACGATTCATATTGACGAGATTTATTTTTTACTCATAAAACGAAAAAAAGCTCAAAAGACAACTTTTTCCAACCTTATTTAAATCGAACTTCAATAATCACGTTAAAGTATTTTTTGTTCATTTGAACTATGCAAATGAGTGCAAAGTACACATTAGTCGAGGAATTAGGAAAAGGGAGTTCAAAACAATTTGGAAGAACTTTCCTTGGTACTTCTAAAAAAACGGGAGAGGCTGTTATAATAAAATTTGTATCGAAAAAAGACCATCCGAATGGTGTGGCACGTTTAATAAATGAATATTCATTTGATTTTAGCCAAACTAATTTACCAAGGATATTGGACTTCTTTGAATCGGAAAATGAACTTATACTTGTTCGTGTTTATGAGAATGGAATAACCCTTGGTGATTATTGGAAACAACTTAAACGAAAGGAACGAATACCATTTTTAATGGCGCTTTTCGAGAAACTAACACTGATCTTTGATGAACTATCTTCTCAACATGTCGTACATTGCGATATAAAACCTTCGAATATTCTTATTCATTCATCTTTCGGATCATTCGATGTATCTCTAATTGATTTTGGGTTGGCTATTCGAAAAGATCGACCAGAGAAAAGAAACACACTCTTTCCTCTTGGTTTTGCTGCTCCTGAATTATTATTGAATGAGCTCGATCTTGTTGACCAACGCACAGATATCTTTGCACTTGGGATTACAGCCTGGTATCTATTTACGGGAGAATTACCATTAACAAACCCCAATCCTTCAATATTTACTAATCTTCAAATCACTCATCCCTTACCAGACCATTCGGCATTACCTAAAGGATGGTATCCTATCCTAAAAAAAATGACAAACAAGCATGTTTTTCGAACAGCGCCTAATTTGATCGAGAAAAAGCTCCTAAAATCCCATCTTCAGACAGGAATTAATGGGCGTTTTTCAAATCTTCATGAAGTGATTCTTGAATTCAAGAGGATTCCTCAAGGAAAAAAATGGCTAAGATTCCGTTAATAAAACTCTTTACGAAAACCTAAAGCAAAGGTAAAAACAAGCGGTCTATAAAGATTCACAGCACCTGAAGC
>JBIITO010000165.1:0-3566 GCA_044340465.1 Crocinitomicaceae bacterium
TGGTTTTGTTCTGTTCGTTTTTGAGACGCAAAATAAGATTTCTAACCTCCACGATGCCTTGCGGATCCAGTCCCGTAGTGGGTTCATCGAGAATGATCAAGTCCGGTTTGTGCAACAAGGTTTGAGCGATGCCAAGACGCTGTTTCATTCCGTGGGAAAAACCTTTAACCTTGTGATTACCACGATCACTGAGACCTACAAAATCGAGCATCTCCTGAATCTCCTTTTTCGAAACTTCCGCTCCGGAAATACGAGCAAAGATCTCCAGGTTCTTTTCGGCTGAGAGGTATCGGTAGAAATCCGGCTTTTCAATGATGCTTCCTACATTCGCCAATATTTCCCGCCTGTTCGACTGAAAAGATTTACCAAACAAGCTCACTGCTCCCTTATCAGGTGAAATCAACGAAAGTAAACAACGTAAAGTAGTGCTTTTACCGGCACCATTTGGCCCTAAAAAACCGAACACATCACCTCTATTCACCGTAAAAGAAACATCTTTTACCGCTTCGAAGGCCCCGAACTTTTTAGAAAGCCCTTGGACAGATACTATAACTTCGTTGTTCACCTTATGAGAAACAAGGGTTTTAATGGTTTGTTTAATAAGAGTACAAATATGTTAGAGAAAGATATGTGACTTGAAGTTCCAATAACTGGAATGAGTTTGGTTATTACAAACAGTCAAACAATTCGTCAGGTGAAAATACTGGAATTTCTGAACCTTTAAAATCCTTGATGTTTCGCGTTACGATGCAATCTAGATTGTCTATTGTTGAGGCAGATATGATCTGAAGTGCATCTTCAAAATCTTTGTGTTTAGATTTCAACCCTTTCTTAATAACATCCTGACTTATGGCTACAACAGTCAAATAATCCAATAGGTTTTCGAGAATCTCACGCAGTTGTTTTTCATCAACATACTTCTTCAAAAGATAATGGGTAGTTGCGATTGAATGGGAAGATGTGAATAATTTGACCCTTCGGTTTTCTGCTTTTGAAAACAACCGGATGGCAAACTTGCTAAAGGGTCTTCTATCAGCAATTAAATCTACTATTATGTTGGTATCTACAAAAACCCTCTTCACAGATGCTTCTTTTCGAAATATGAACGAAGTTCATCTTCTTCGTTAAAGTTTTCTGGAAGCTTTACCGCACCAACGAGTTTACTTAATTTGGGAGAAAGATTTTCATCGTTTTTTTCACCACTCGTAATAGTCTCTAAATATTTCTCAATAATTTCTGACAGGCTCCTCCCAGTCTGTTTAGCATAGGATTTAGCTTTTTCGATGATGCTTTTCTCCACTGTCAGGGTTAACTTTGCTGTCATAACACGTGTGATTTATTCAAATATACGTATTAAAAATGAGAATGAGTATGCAATTAATTAAATTCGTAAAGAGGAACTGCATTTTTCAGTTGGAGGGAAACTCCTAAAAGAAAAAAATATTGATTTCAATTAATAAATCTGATTCTCTGTCTCTCCTCGGGCAACACACAATACCCTTGACGCAGCCTCTTTCTTCTTTTAGCAATAAAATCATAAAGAAAATCTCGCCAACGTTTAGGTACAAAACGAAAAACGCGCAGCCAACGGTAATACCAACGAAGATGCAGTGCGACATGTAAAGCTGCATCAGAACGGGCGTAAACTTTCCCCTCTTCCAGAAAATAAATGGTTTGTAGATCTATGGATTGTAATCCACCTTTCGTAAGAATTTCTTCGGCTTTGTCCGACTGTAATGCACAAAAACGAATAGCTTGATCGCGTTCGTTAGCGAGGACTAATGCTACCATCGAATTACAAAATACGCAGTCACCATCGTAGTACAAGATCGTATCTTTTTGCGAATCGTTCAGATGCATGTGGAATCAACATTTTAGCATTTCAAAAGTGCCAAAAATATTCCCAAAAAGTATCAATCAAGAGTACTTTCCTTTTTAACAAGCCAAACGAAGCCAGTACCGACTATACTTTGGAGGCAGCCAGCTCCTCGCAGACCGTAGCACATTTCTTACACGCTTCAGCACATAATTCGCACGTTTTCATATGAGCTGCATGTTTGCCACATTCAACAGCACACGCTTTGCAAATTTCAGCGCATAATGCGTGTAACTGTTTACCAAATTGAGAGCCTCTTGCTTCAAATCGCGCACACAAGGCACAAATATCGGCACAGTCGCGACATACTAAAATGCATTCTTTATTCCCGGCTTCAACACACGCAGTGATGCAACTTTCGCAACTAGTCAAACATGCCAAACAAGCGTCAATACAGCTTTGTGAAATTTTCATGGATTTTATTTTTAATTAGATTAACAATTAGACATTTTATTCAAATTTGCTTGTGTTTCTTTCAGGTTCCTATGATGGTGGTCAAATGATCGATTGACTTTCAATTCGTAACCTATTGAAGTTTGAATGAAGAAATTGGATTTCGTCTTTTCGTGTCATTAAAAATCCAACCCGATTCACTGCATAAATGTCGTATTAAACGATTCTAACCTGCTCTCGGTTAAATCGCATTACTTTCGGTGTATTTCAGATGGCTTTGTATATTTGTCGCACCTAAATTTGAAAAATGAAAAATGTAGCTGTTATCGGAGCCGGAACCATGGGAAATGGAATCGCTCACGTTTTTGCCCAGTTTGGATATAACGTTTCTCTGATCGATATTTCACAAGCATCACTGGATAAAGGAATGGCCACCATCGGGAAAAACTTAGATCGCCAGGTGGCAAAAGAATCAATTACTGAAGCTGATAAACAAGCTACATTAAACAATCTAACCACCTTTACATCGATCGAAGAAGGAGTTAAGAATGTGGATTTAGTTGTGGAAGCAGCAACCGAGAATGTAGACCTTAAATTGAAGATCTTTGCTGATCTAGACAAATTTACAGCTCCGGAAGTGATCCTGGCGACGAATACGTCTTCCATTTCAATAACGAAAATTGCCGCTGTAACCACACGCCCGGAGAAAGTAATCGGAATGCACTTTATGAATCCTGTTCCGGTGATGAAACTCGTAGAGATTATCCGTGGATATTCTACGTCCGACGAGGTAACAAACCTCATTATGGAGACTTCGAAAAAACTGAATAAAGTTCCTGTTGAGGTAAACGATTATCCTGGATTTGTGGCGAACCGCATTCTCATGCCGATGATCAATGAAGCCATCTATACTCTGTTTGAAGGCGTTGCAGGAGTGGAAGAGATCGACACAGTCATGAAACTCGGTATGGCGCATCCAATGGGGCCGCTACAACTGGCAGATTTCATTGGACTGGATGTGTGTTTGGCGATCTTGGAAGTTCTCCACGATGGTTTCGGAAATCCAAAATATGCGCCATGTCCGCTATTAGTGAATATGGTTACAGCAGGTAAAAAAGGAGTGAAATCCGGTGAAGGATTCTATTCCTGGACACATGGCACGAAGGACCTTGTTGTTGCAGGGAATTTTAAGAAGTAAATTTTTGTTGTATACTTATCGCTGTATTTGCAATCATAAGTGTTCGGAACATATCTAATCGTCAAGAATTTGGATTATTCGAGAGACATCACCTCCTGA
>JBIITO010000075.1:0-11899 GCA_044340465.1 Crocinitomicaceae bacterium
GTATAAGATTAAGAATTACCGTACGAAGCTTGCGAATGAAAAAGGTGTGAAACCTGAGGATATCACTGAAGAAGAGATAGCAGCCAAACGTGCATCTGACTCACTCAGGGCTGTCGAGCGTCGTAATCAGGTTTTGTTCCAATGGTTGAAGAACAGTAACTCTGAGAATGAAGCGCTACGCAACAAACTGACACAAGAGGAATACGATCAACTCAAGCAGAAACCATTGATAGTGAACTACCAGGAAGTGGATCATAAACAAGGAATGGCACCTTATTTCCGTGAGGCTGTTCGAAAAGAATTGTCCAATATATTATTGGAAAAATCCTCTGACGGAAATTGGAAATACCACCGTCAGGATGGAACACCCTATGATATCTATCGCGATGGTCTGAAGATTTACACCACGGTGGATGCGAATCTCCAAGAGCATGCGGAGGAAGCCGTTGAGCGCCATCTCAAGGAAAATCTACAGTCTGTTTTCGACGATAACAACCGACATGTGCGCAATTTCCCTTTCTCAAATGATCTTTCTAATGACGAGGCTGAATCGATCATGCGTACAGCTCGATTGAATTCCCCAAGGTATGCCGCATTGAGCAGTTTAGGAATGTCGGAGGCGGATATTGTTGCGAACTTCAATACGCCAACACCAATGCGCGTATTCTCATGGAAAGGGGAAAAAGACACAACCATGTCTCCGAATGATTCGATTCGTTACTACAAATCATACTTACATGCCGGACTGATCTCCATAGAGCCGCAAACAGGTTTCATTAAGGCATGGGTGGGTGGAGCCAATTTTCGACACTTTGCTTTTGATCACGTGCGTCAGGGTAAACGTCAGGTGGGTTCCACGATCAAACCTTTTGTTTATGCCACAGCAATGGCGATGGGCGTTGTG
The DNA here is from genome assembly GCA_044340465.1 of Crocinitomicaceae bacterium. Lineage (GTDB taxonomy): Bacteria > Bacteroidota > Bacteroidia > Flavobacteriales_D > Crocinitomicaceae > M0103. The sequence goes on from JBIITO010000075.1 coordinate 905, forward strand.
AAACCTTGCACTGAGTTTGCAAATACCGCTTATTGTGTCGATTTACAAGACGCAGATGGAAATGTAGACGGACGCTGGTGTCCGAAAAATGCGGGTGGTTCAGATGCAGGTGTTGTTTCTGCTTCTACGGGACTTGCACAATCCATGAATAATATTACGGTTGCCGTGATGGCGCGAATGGGTGGTTATGCCGGACCAAAAACGATTTCCAAATTATTGGCCATGATGGATATAAATCTGACACCTGAGCAAGAGGTACCATCACTTTGCTTAGGTATCATGGATCTTTCCCTCTATGAATTGGTCGGCGCACAATGTATTTTTGCTAATAACGGAATCTATAATCGCCCAACAACGATACTTCGTGTGGAAGACAGAAATGGAAATGTGATCTACAATGCCAAACCGTATGCGAAAGAAGTACTGAATGAAAATGTAGCATACGAAACACTTCAGATGATGAAGAAGGTGGTAACTCAAGGTACTGCAGGAAGCTTACGCGGCGGGCAATCCTGGGGTAACGTGCTTGCACCTACTGCCGGAAAAACCGGAACTACACAAAGTAACTCGGATGGTTGGTTCGTTGGACTTACTCCGGAGCTTGTGACTGGTGTCTGGGTAGGTGCGGAAGACCGAGGAGTGCGTTTCCGTTCAATGACATGGGGTCAGGGTGCTAGAATGGCCTTGCCGATTTATGGGTATTATATGCAGAAGGTATACAAAGATCCTGTGGTGGCACTTTCTACTACTGATTTTGCCCGACCAGAGTCTTATGACGCATCGCAATTTGCTTGTTCGGGAGGAGACTACATTGCCGTACCGGAGGAAGAAGAAAATCCATTTGGAATAGAATAATGAACAAAGTTGTAACGAATGTTGAGCAGGCCCTTGAGGGTATCGAGAGTGGGATGACACTCATGCTTGGTGGTTTTGGATTGTGTGGAATTCCTGAAAATTCCATTGCTCAATTGGTAAAATTGGGTGTAAAGGATCTTACGTGTATTTCGAACAATGCCGGAGTAGATGATTTTGGGCTAGGGCTATTGTTACAGCAGCGCCAGATCAAGAAGATGATCAGTTCTTATGTAGGTGAAAATGCCGAGTTTGAACGACAAATGCTGTCTGGTGAACTGATCGTAGATCTTATTCCTCAAGGAAGTCTGGCGGAGCGTTGTCGTGCCGGTGGTGCTGGAATTCCCGCGTTTTTTACTCCTGCTGGATATGGAACGGAGATCGCTGAGGGAAAAGAAGTGCGTGTTTTCAATGGAAAGCCACACATTCTTGAGTCAGCGTTAACGGCAGATTTTGCCATCGTAAAAGCATGGAAAGGTGATACCGAGGGAAACTTGGTTTACAAAGCAACTGCAATGAATTTCAATCCAATGATGGCGATGGCAGGTAAGATTACCATCGCAGAAGTAGAAGAATTGGTTCCTGCAGGAGAATTGGATCCAAACCACATTCATACACCGGGCATCTTTGTTCAACGTATTTTTAAAGGGGAGCGTTTCGAAAAACGTATTGAACAACGCACAGTGCGTCAGCGCGGTTGATACGCTGAATTTATAAACGTCTAGGTTAGTTTCTCCAAAAATATTAAGATAGCTTCTTTCAAAATATAGTTCTATCAAAGGAAGTTTTAACAGTGATAGTTCATCTTTTATTGCACTGAGATAGGCACTTTAGTAAACACAAAACCCGAGATCTATTGCGAAAAAGTATTGTTAAAATAAGTAACTTTAGCAAGTTATAAATACACGCAGATGTTAGATAAGAACGGAATCGCAAAACGCATCGCTCAGGAATTAAAAGATGGATGGTATGTGAATTTGGGCATTGGAATTCCAACACTTGTTGCGAATTACATTCCAGAAGGTATTGAGGTAGAATTTCAGTCTGAAAATGGAGTGTTAGGGATGGGTCCTTTTCCTTTTGAAGGGGAAGAAGACGCCGATCTGATCAATGCTGGAAAACAAACCATTACAGTGCGTAAAGGAGCTGTCTTTTTCGATTCGGCCACATCGTTTGCCATGATTCGTGGAAAGCACGTCCAATTAACAGTTTTAGGAGCTATGGAAGTTTCACAGAATGGTGATATCGCCAACTGGAAGATTCCGGGAAAAATGGTGAAAGGTATGGGAGGAGCGATGGATTTAGTGGCATCTGCTGAAAACATTATCGTAGCCATGATGCATACCAATAAAGCGGGTGAATCAAAGATCCTGAAAGAGTGTACTCTTCCGTTGACTGGTGTTGGATGTGTGAAAAAGGTTGTAACCGAACTTGCCGTACTCGAAATCAAAAACAATAAATTCCACCTGATCGAAAGAGCTCCAGGTGTTTCCGTAGAAGAGATCATTGCCAAAACGGAGGGTGACCTTGTAGTACCGGATCATGTGCCGGAAATGACTATCTGAAAATGATGTTGGAACAAAAATTGACCGTGCTATAATCTACGTTTTACTTTAGTTTGTACTCTGACAGTAACATCGGTTGGTTCAAAACAAGTGCATGAGTCACTTGTAAAAATTCATCTCATCGATGTATTCATGCACAGGTTCGGTGAGCAAATAACGAACATCTTTTCCATCTTTAATGGCTTGGCGTATAAAGCTGGCTGAAACTTTCATCACCGGCGCATCGTGACATATGATCACGTTCGGAAGATTCGCAAAGCCATTTTTAAGTGTGGCCGGATCAATGGAAGTGAGCTCATCTTCCTCCTGAAGCGTAAGAACTCTTGGGTAAACGTAAATTCTGTGATTCTTCAAAAGCGTCTCATGATTATACCACTTGTGAAGTGTTCGTAGATTATCCTCACCCATGATCAGTGCAAACTCATGGTCAGGATGCTTTTCTTTTAAATATGAAAGCGTTGTGATTGTATAACTGGGCTTTGGAAGATTGAATTCTATATGGCTCGCACGCAATTTCAAATTATCATCAATGGCGATACGAACTAAAGTCATACGATGGTAGTCTGCTAAAAGTGTTGATTTTTCTTTTAGAGGATTTTGTGGTGATACAACAAGCCATACCTGATCCAGATCTGTGAATTCAGCCATGTAATTGGCTATTACTAGGTGTCCGACGTGAATCGGATTGTAAGTACCGAAATAAAGACCGATCTTCATGAATAGATGAATTCCTGAACGAGTTCTTTTGCTGCTTCAATGGCATTTTCGAGGTGATCATTCACTAGAATATGGTCAAATTTGTTGGCATAGCCTAATTCCTCTTTTGCCTTTGACATACGTTGTGCGATTTTTTCCTCCGTTTCTGTACTTCTGAAACGCAGGCGCTGTTCGAGTTCCTCATAACTGGGTGGTTGCACAAAAATGGCCAATGCTTGGTCTCCAAAACTTTTTTTCAAGTTCAATCCACCGATCACATCTACATCAAAGATCACGGTGTGCCCATTTTCCCAAATTCGTTCCATTTCTGAACGTAACGTGCCGTAAAAATTATTGGTGTAGACTTCCTCCCATTCGACGAATGCATCCGCATCGATCTGTTGTTTGAATCCATCTATTCCAAGGAAATGATAGTCTTTCCCATCCATTTCATTTGGCCTAGGATCCCGACTACAAGCAGAAACGGAAAATTCCAGTCCGATGTTTGCATCAAGCAGCGCATGTACGATCGTTGTTTTTCCGGCACCTGAGGGTGCTGAAAAGATCACACATTTGCCACTGACTTCCGAATTCACGCGGTTCTTTATAAGGTATTTAATATCTGTTCCTTGATCTTTTCGAGGGCATCTTTCATTCCAACAACCAGTTTTTGCATTTCCACATGGTTGCTTTTACTTCCCAAGGTATTGATCTCACGCCCAATCTCTTGAGAGATGAATCCCAGTTTTTTTCCGGAATTAAGTGTCGTAAGCGTTTGAATAAAATAATCGAGGTGATTTGTCAGACGCATTTTCTCTTCAGAAACATCCATCTTTTCAATATAAAAGATCATCTCTTGTTCAAGACGATTTTGATCTGGTTGTGCTTGAAGTTCTTCCAGTCCTTTTCGAATCCGTTCCTTCACCGTCTCAATGCGTTCTTGTTCGTATTGAGGAATGGCAGCAAGAAATGATCGGATATCTCCGATTCGTGCTGAAAATTCATTTTCGAGTGCCTGGCCTTCCTGACGACGAAAGGTGTTGAGTGCATCACAGGCTTGTTTGGTGAGATCAAGTATCCAGGCTTTCTCATCTTCGGTCAACTCCTCACGCTCATTGATATAGATATCAGGCATACGTAAAACCAATGACAGGTAATCTTCCGTTTTTCCACCAATAAGTGTATTTACTTCCTGAAGATCTTTGAAATACGCTTTTGCCAGATCTTTATTGATTGAAACGCTCTTTGTTTCTCCCGTGCTATCAATCTGGACATTCATATCCACCTTACCGCGATCAAGCATTTCCGCAATGAGGTTGCGCAGTTGAGGTTCCAGCTCCTTGTAAGCTGATGCCAAACGCATGTTCAGGTCAAGCGACTTACTGTTTAATGAGCGTAGTTCGACGGTCACCTTTTTTCCTTCAAACGATCCGGTAGCTTTTCCGTAACCGGTCATAGACATCAACATAGCCTCGATTTTTTTGCCAAAAGTAGGAAAAAATGGCGATTACCATAGGCTCAGAAAAGCCTTGTATGTTTTGAAATGAGCTACCTTTGGGACATGATCTTATACAACGTTACAGTAAGCATTGATCCGGAAATAGGTGAAGACTGGCTTCAGTGGATGAGAACAGAGCACATTCCGAATGTGATGGCTACAGGATGTTTTCTGGAAAGCAGAATTTCGCGTATTCATGGCGAAGAGGAAGGTGGATTAACCTATTCGATCATGTATTTGTGTCCGGATCAGCAAAAAATGGATGAATATCGGGATGTATACGCCCATGCTTTACAGAAAGATCACACAGAACGTTATGCTGGTCGTTTTGCAGCTTTTCGCACCTTTCTTTCAGTAATTGAGGAATTTAAACCATGACGGTCCGGGCCAAAAAGCATTTGGGTCAGCATTTTCTGACCGATAAGAATATTTGTAGAAAAATCGCTGCCCAATATGGAGCGCATCAGGATTGTAGAAGGATCCTGGAGATCGGTCCGGGAATGGGCGCGCTGACGGAGTTCCTTTTGGAGAAAAATGATCAGGAAGTTTCTGTGATGGATGTAGATTCCGAGTCCATCGATTATTTGAAAACACATTTCCCGGCTTTGGAAGGTCGCATTTTTGAAGCTGATTTCTTAAGGGGCAAGCTGGTGAATTTTATGGGACAGGAACCATTTGCCGTGGTGGGAAACTTTCCATACAATATCTCTTCTCAGATCCTGTTTAAGTGTCTCGACTACAGAGATCAAATTCCCGAGATCATGGGAATGTTCCAGAAAGAAGTGGCTGAGCGTGTTGCAGAAAAACCCGGATCTAAAACTTATGGTATTCTAAGCGTCCTACTTCAGGCATTTTATGACATCAGTTATTGTTTTACCGTAGATGAACATGTATTCAATCCCCCACCGAAGGTGAAATCAGGGGTCATTCGTTGTGTTCGGAATAACCGAAAGCAACTACCTTGCGATGAGAAGCTGTTCTTTCAGGTGGTGAAAATGTCATTTAATCAGCGAAGAAAGACTATCCGCAATTCTTTGAAAGGATTGCTGCAAGGAGGAAAATTGGAACACCCCTTACTTTCGGAACGTCCTGAGAGATTATCTGTAGAACAATTTATCGAGTTGACGCTTGCTGTTCAATGCGTGTTGGAATGATTTTCTTCTGCTAATACAAAAAACCGAATAACCAGATAGGGATCGTATTGGATACGCCAATTTCTATGTCGTCTTTTACAATGTAGGCGTTTTCAATAGCGTCTATTTGCTTCTTCGATTTCGTTTTACCCCCGATTTCCAACGTGTATTTCTGGTCTACGAGGAAATCCCCTTTTGCAGGCAAAGCAAGTTCATGCATTGAAACAAGGTTTTGCAACATGAATGTTTCTCTCAACGTGCCTTTATCAATCTCATTTTGAGTGATAGCATACATCATGTTTGTGTTTCGCAACCATATTTTGTCGGGTTTGTTCATCGTGGAAATACTTTTAGATTGTTGATAGAGTGTGTGAATCAATGAAGATTTATCCAGCAGTTGAAGCACACGAACCAACAGATTGCGGTTAAGGTCAACTTGAGTACTTAATTTCTGAATGTTTGGTGTATAGGGCACATTGGAGGAAAGCACATACAGTAGGCGCTTGATCTTAGCAATATTATGGTATTCAATATGTTCAATACCGGGAAGGTCAATCTCAAGAATCAATTGAATGGTTTGAAGCAGTTTCTGGTAATAACTGAATGGATCGTTTTCATAATATGGGAAGGCGCCATATTTCAGGTATTCTTCAAAATGAACGAAGGGTTTAAAGTCTTGAAGTAACGTTAAAGCTATAGACTGATGATTTTTTAATAACTCTTCAAGCGAATACGATGGAAGGTGAATGGTTTTTTTAAAACTCAAAAATTCCCGGAAGGACAATTCTTTGAGGAAGTAACTGGTAACTCTGCGACTTAAATCGGATTCACCTTTGTAAATATCCAGTAAGGAGGATGATGTAAAGAATACCTTCAGGTCATCAAAATCATCATAGATCAGTTTTAACTCTCTGGACCAGTTGGGATATTTATGGACCTCGTCAAGCAAAAGCAGCTTGCCTCCCTTTCTGTAAAATGTTTCCGCCAGATCATAAATAGAGTGGTTTGTAAAATAGAGATCATCTAATGCAACATACAGTACTTTTTCAAATATGGATTTTTTTCCGATTTGCAGTAGAAATGTCGTTTTGCCTGTTCCACGAGCTCCTTTAATGGCAATGAATCTCTGATTAAGGTCTATTTCATTATGAAGATATCTGAAGAAGTTCTGTTTAACGCGGCTGATTTTTATGACCGATTTTTCGTATAATTTTTCCATAATGCTGTATAACACATCAAAAATATAATTAAAATGCTGTAAATAAAAGCAAAAATGTAAAATAAATGCTTTTTATAACATCAATAATTGCATATGGTATACCATGATTACCATTGATTGGACAAAGAAATAGCCCTGTTAAACCAAAAACATTGTTCAATGCATTGAGGTTCTCCAAAAATTCACTTTCTTTGTTCAGTAAAATTGAATTGATATGAGCTCTTCCGACTTTTTTTATGCGATTGGCGACTTTTTAACTTGGACTTTCGGACTTTTGGAATGGGTAGGTAATAAGTTCAATTACTTGCTTTTAGGACTTGGTTTCGTTGGCATGTTCTACTGGTTGAACATTCAAAAAAAGTTGAGCGATAAAGCTGAAAAAGATCCTAATCAACTTAAGTAAAAAAGATTTTCTTTAAATATTTAGGGTGTCATTAGGCACCCTTTTTCGTTTATCAGGATGCAAACGACCGTCATCATTACTGCAGGAGGCCTTGGAAAACGCATGGGAGGGAACATCCCAAAGCAATTCATGTTGCTGTGCGGAAAGCCTGTGTTATTGCATACGCTTGAACGTTTTCATTCGATTCTTCCGAATGCCCAGTTGATCATTACTTTACCCGGAGATTGGCAAAAATATTGGCAAGAACTTCTTTCTGAATACAAGGTTCCGATTCCCCATGTTTTGGTTGATGGCGGTGTCGAACGTTTTCATTCTGTAAAAAATGCCCTAACAATAGCTGATGGCGATTTCGTGCTTGTTCACGACGCAGTTCGACCTTTATTCAGCGATGAAACTATCAATCGCTGTCTAAATGCGCTTCAATCCAATAAAGCAGTTGTACCGGTAACTCCTGTAAAAGAATCCTTGCGCAAAACCAATGGATCGGAAAGCCAAGCGGTGGATCGTAGTAGATTCGTATTGGTTCAAACACCGCAGTGTTTTCAGAAAGAAGCACTCATGGAGGCATACGAGCAACCGTTTGAAAACACATTTACGGATGACGCCTCAGTAGTCGAGCGAAATGGAGTTCCAGTTGTCCATGTGAAAGGAAATGAAGAAAATATAAAATTGACCACACCTGCCGACATGCAGCTAGCGGAGCTTCTGCTGAAAGGATTCGGGATCAGTAATTGACAAATCCTCAAATTTTCAAATCCTCAAATAGCACCTCGAGTGATATCGAGGGGTAAATCCTCACATATCTGTTTATCTTTGCATTTCTAATATTTCGAAATGAAGGTAACGGAGCACTTAAATAATGCTAATTCAACCCTGTTTTCGCTTGAGATTCTCCCGCCGTTAAAGGGTAAAAGCATTCAGTCCATTTTTGATGGTATTGATCCATTGATGGAGTTCAAACCAAAGTTTATTAATGTCACCTATCATAGAGAGGAATATATTTATAAAGAACGCGAGAACGGATTGCTTGAAAAAATAGCTATTCGTAAACGTCCGGGAACAGTTGGTATTTGTGCTGCAATTATGAACAAATATCAAGTGGATGCTGTGCCACATTTGATTTGTGGTGGATTCAGCAAGGAAGAGACTGAAAACGCACTTATCGATCTTCAATTTCTTGGAATTGATAACGTGTTGGCATTACGAGGTGATTCAATTAAAACAGAAGCAACATTTCGCCCTCATCAGGATGGTCACCGTTACGCCGTCGAATTGATCCAACAGATCTCCGATATGAATAACGGAAACTACATGATGGATGATATACAACTTGAACCAACGGATTTCTGTATCGGTACCGCGGGCTACCCTGAAAAGCATTTCGAGGCCATGAATATGACTACAGATCTTCAGTATCTCAAAGCAAAAGTAGACGCAGGGGCAGAATATATCGTTACTCAAATGTTCTTTGACAATCAAAAATATTTTGACTTTGTGAAAGCATGTCGCGCTATCGGGATTGAAGTTCCAATTATTCCCGGTCTCAAACCTATTAAAACGATGGACCACATTACCTTTTTACCGAAATTCTTCAAGATCGATTATCCGGAAGCGCTTTCGAAAGAGTTGCTGAAATGCAAAGAAAGTAAAGATGTTGAGAAGCTAGGTGTTGAATGGGGAATTCAACAGTCAAAAGAATTAAAAGCCGCAGGAGTGCCGTGTATTCATTATTACACGATGTCCAATTCGTCTATGGTCAAAGCAATCGCCAAAGAGGTGTTTTAAGTTAAGATTTATGAGGGTTGTCCTTGTTTTATTCGTTGTATTAATAAGTCTTTGTTCATTTGCACAACTGTCCGATTTGCACCTCAAAAATGCTTTGGTGGTGGGACAACTCGACAAGCCTGAAGACCGTTACACGGTTGAGATTAACCTGACTGAATTACTAACGAATGCCGGGGTTAAAGCGGTTCCATCACTCAACATGATCAAGCTTGGAAGTGATGCTTCTGTTTTGGCAACGGATTCTATTCAGCGAATAGTAACCGCTAAAGGAATAGACACATATGTAATCGTTTCTGTTCGTGGTTTTGATAGGCGATTCAAACCATCTATTCGTAAAGACGACTTGAATACCGCTCTTGGGGCGGGCAGTTTGTTCCCTATCTACCGCGAGGAAGTTGTCTCTGTAAGTTTTGAATTTCTTTTTTACCGAAATGGTCAGTTCCTTGCTAGCGACATCGTAAAGTGTGGGAATGTCTCTGAGCGTGATACCGTCATCAAACGCTTCCGCAAGAAAGTGGCCAAGCGCATTGTGAAGAAGTGGAAGTGATCATCTCAGTTTGATCCTTCGATCCCTCGCTCCGCAGGAATTGCAAATCCTTCGAAGCTGTTTCGGATCAATTCAATAAGTTGGGGATTAGGCATACAATTGGGTTAATCTGAATTGTATTTTTTCTGTCTCCACATTAGCTTCAGTCTTAGTGATCCATTCTTTTTAACAGACTCAACTTCCATACAGCGTTAAGGAAGTTTTGAGCGGAGATGCGGTTCGCGACTGCGAAGCAGGAGCAAAGGAACAAGAGCCAGCAGCGAAAAAACTGACTGATCCGTAGGAAACGCCTTGTGAAAGTTGAAACGCAGTTTTTAGCTTCGCTGCTTCTTCGAGGTGATCCTTTTTTCTGCTATGGCAAAAAAGGATGAATAAGAAGAAGCTAGTTAATGTAAAACAACTAATCCCTCCCCAAATTTTGGTTATGATCCAGTATTTCCCCATCACTTCAAATAAGCACTTTATCATGTGCAAATAAATTTTTAAAATGCACAACAAGAAATGCAAAAAATATTTCTATTTGCTTAAATAGATGTGCAAATGAATACACTCTTCGAACAATCAGCATACCTTTTAAGCACTATAAAAGACGATTTTAAGCGCTTTTTATTTGATGAAATTAAGTGGAACAATCGGTTGATCGGAATTAAAGGCGCGAGAGGAACCGGCAAAACAACACTAGCACTTCAATGGTTAATACATCAAAACCTGCCCGTATCAAAAGCAGCTTATTTTTCACTAGACGATTTATATTTTACAACCCACAGCCTGAAGGAAACCGTATCTCTCTTTCACAAACAAGGGGGAAAAATTCTTGTGCTGGATGAGGTGCATAAGTATAAAAACTGGTCAATCGAAATAAAGAATATCTATGATTTTTATTCGGATCTAAAAATAATTTTCACAGGTTCGTCTATTATTGATATTAGCAGACAGCAGGGCGATTTGAGCAGAAGAGCTGTGATCTATGAACTACCCGGGTTGTCCTACCGCGAGTTTCTTTCGTTCAAATACAACATACAATTGCCTGTAATATCATTGGATCAGATTTTATCAGATGCAACCGCAATCAAGAAAAATCTCCCCGATACTTTTCGACCTTTAGAATATTTCCGTGAATTTTTGCACACGGGGTATTATCCATTTATGATCGAGGATAAGGATACGGTCCACCAAAAAATAAATCAGTTGATTCGAACCATTGTTGAGTTTGATATGGCTGAATTGAAGGACTTTGATATCCGAAACGCTAAGAAAATGCTTCAGCTCATGTATGTGATAGCACAGCAGGTTCCTT
>JBIITO010000166.1:0-3555 GCA_044340465.1 Crocinitomicaceae bacterium
AGAAAAGGGGAAATATTCGGACAAACCGTGGGATGGAACTTACAACGGCAATGCTCTACCTGTTGCGTCGTATTACTACATTATTGATTTCAATAAAGAAGATGTTCCGCAAGTTAAGGGCATCGTATCGATTGTTCTGGACAAATAATATCTACTATGAAAAAACGCATTGTTGCATTTACATTAGGTCTCTCCGGTATAGTTGCCGCACAACAAATGCCGCAATATAGTCAATACATGAGGAATCAATACACGATCAACCCTGCAGCTGCGGGAGTATATGATTTTGTTGATGTTACCATGAGTGGCCGATGGCAATGGCTTGGATTCGGGGACGAACCTCGTACAGCTTACTTGTCTATAACCTCCCCAGTGGGAAGGCCGAAACCTACCTACAACCCGGCTCTTCGCATCTCAGATGGGCCAGTCAGAAACCCCGAGATTAAAACAGGTAAATTAAAACATGCTGTTGGTGGTCAATTCATTGCTGATCAATACGGAGCGTTTCGTAAGATACAGGGCGCAGGTACCTATGCCCTGCACATGCCGGTAACGAAAGATTACAATTTGTCCTTTGGTGTTCGACTAGGGCTCTCCAATAATACGTTCTTTTCAGAAAAGGCAAAAGTCTTGAATTTGATAGATCCAACCCTAAACTATACAGATAACACCTATTCAAATTTTGTGGCGACTCAATCGAGCAAGTACATCATGGATCTTGGGGTTGGTTTGTACTATTATTCGAATAAATCATTTCTTGGTATTGCTGCGGATCAACTTACAAAGGATATGGTTGAATTTGGTCAGGGTACAGCTAATTTCAATACTCAGTATCACTTTAATGTTACAGGGGGACATAAATTTAGTCTAAATGAGGATCTGACATTAATGCCTTCATTTTTGGTTAAATTGATGAATCCCTCACCGATTTCTATTGACGGCACTCTACAACTCGAATATAAAGAATGGTTATGGACAGGCGTATCTTATCGTCACAATGACGCACTTATCGGAATGGTTGGACTCAATGTCAATCAACGGTTTAAATTTGGTTATTCGTACGATTTCTCTTTGTCACGCTTCAACAATTTAAGTAGTGGCGGACATGAAATTGTACTTGGCCTGATGTTGGGAAGATAACTTACATACAATGAATATCATTATGCGTTACAATCTTATTTTTCTTGTGTTGCTCACATCTCTTTCATTTGAAAGTATTGCACAATTTTGGGATATTTCGGAAGTAAAAAAATTACCCGGAACAGTAAATAGTGTTGAATTCGAAGAGAGCAATCCTGTTTTTTCCAAAGATAGTTCGATATTATATTTTGTCAGAACCTATGATCCTGCATCGATAGGAGGGGTGAATGATCAAGATATATGGTTCAGTCATCGATCATCCGATGGCAGTTATGGTGACTGCAAGCCATTGAAATCAATCAACAATAAATTCAATAATGGTGTGATGGGGTTGAATGCCAGTGGAACCGCTATGTATGTTCTCAATGCATACGAAGGAAAGAAAGATCTCATGAAGGGATTGGCGATTTCAACGCAAATTGGTTCCGAATGGGGGACTCCGAAAGAAGTAATGATACCGACACTCGACATCGAGGGAGATTATTACGGGTTTTTTGTAAACTCATCCGAAGATGTTATTTTAATTTCCTACGCCGGCCCTGGAACGTTAGGACTTGAAGATCTTTATGTATGCCGCAAGCAAGGTGGAAGCTGGACGGCTCCCGTACACATGGGAAGCAAATTAAATACCGCATCCTTTGAGATATCGCCATTTTTGAATCGAACCAGTGATACACTTTTCTTCTCGAGTGAGGGTCATGGTGGTCAAGGAGATGCGGATATATTTTATGCTGTACGTTTAGATGATACATGGACAAACTGGTCGAAACCAGTGAATCTTGGGAGCAAGATTAACTCACCGAAATTTGATGCGTATTTCAGTTATACAGCGAATCAGCTTCATTGGTCTTCCAATCGTGATGGAGAGCACAGTGATGTTTACATGGCTCACGTACAGACCCCACCCCCATTTATACTGACATGTAAAGGGGTGGATGCTACCGCATTTGGCGCCAAAGACGGACGTGTGGAATCTTTTCCAAAGGGAAGCGTGGGTAGCGTTTCTTACAATTGGTCGAATGGTGCGATAGGCAAAGAAGTTTCGGGTCTCTCTAAAGGTGAGTACGCCGTAACAGCAAAAGATGAGTTAGGTCGTGTGGCGAAATGTACATGTCTTGTAGGAGAACCTTCATTACCACTCATAACTGAGTTGGAGTTCAAACACTACTTTGATTACAATGGTGACAAATTGACGTTAGAAGAGGGCAAATTAAGGGATTTCGTGTCAAAATTGGAGGCACAATTAAACAGCGGGCGTCAAAAGGTGGCGATAAATATTTGGTCTTCAGCATCCTATGTACCAACACGCACCTTTGGTTCGAACGACAAACTCGCGAAATCAAGAGCTAATCGTATGAAAGATGAATTGATAGCATATTTCAAATCCAATGGAATAGCTGAACGCGTAAGTGTAAAAGTGGTTTCTGCGATTGTTCAAGGCCCTAAATACGAGCGGGATTTTGAAAACACAAATAAATACCGTGAATTCCAATATATAGAACTTAAAACAGAATAAAGCAGAATGCGAAAAAGTTCATAAATAGCTGTTTATAGTTCATTTATATAGGTAGACCTTTTTAATTACGTTTCACTTTCTGATATACCAGCTAAAGTTTTTTCTGGACGGCTTCCGACTACTATAATTGGTGAGTATTAGGCGCAGGGATGAGCCTTCTGTGAGCTCATTTATTTAAGCGTTAACAGTTGTGTAGCTTTATCTCGGATTAGTTCAAAAACCAGTTCTTTAGCTCGCGAGGTATACATATACATGAGCTTATTTTGAAGTACAAATCATAAAATCCATTCATTTTCAAGTGTTAATCAAAAAATAGGATGTTTTGTCCTATACGAACTAACTGCTCCATTTAAAACTTGTCATAACAATGCTGCTTTTGACTAATTTTGCTTAATTTGAGAATAGTTTTTGAACAATGATTACCACTATAAACTGACGTTTTATGAAGCTTAGTGTAATTTCTTCTCGTTTTGTTTTTTTGGTTTTCAATACCAATCGTTACCTGAATAGTGAAATCTAATAGTATATTGTTTTAATTCATGAAGACCAGAAAAATTTTAAGTTTACTATTGTTAACGAGTTTGTTAATAATGTTGAGTGTTTTTGATGTCAGTAGTCAGATCGTTATCAACGAAATTGGAGTTAAACCAAATCCTGATGCGACCGATCCATGTATACAGAGTTTAAAAGATTGTGGCAATTCATCATGTGGTAATGAATATATTGAGTTTTATAACAACTCTGATTGTTCAATTGATATTAGTTGTTACATATTTATCACCGAATCATTTGATGGAGCAAGAGATGGAGCTTTCCGATTCCCTTCTGGAACGGTTATTCCAGCCAGAGGCTTTGTTTCAATTGGAGGAGCGAATAGTGGAGCAACTTTTAATTTGTAC
>JBIITO010000076.1:0-11731 GCA_044340465.1 Crocinitomicaceae bacterium
CCTTTTTTTTGACAAAGATGTACCTAGAACTTCGTAATCTTTTTACGAAGTGGTATGTTTGAGACGAGTCAATTGTTTTAAATAAATATTGTATCTACGGCTTGAATTCCATACACGAGCAAGTTAGCTCAATTACCCCTTCGGAAAAGTTAGGCAGGTCCAATTCTTGTTATTAATGGTTTTATAGCCATTCGTAATAAGTTTCCAAAATTATTAAACAGTTATCTTGCTAAGATTATGATCTCAGCATTGGCTGTCCTCAGTATAAATTATGCGAAGGCTAAATTACAAGACATGTACAATAATAATAATCATGACAAATATTCAGAAATAGGTATAAGTCTTGCGAATACAAGAGCCACTATTGATTCCCTTGGAATAAGTCAGAATGCAAAGGTCATCGTCCTTTCAGACGAAACTCCAAATGGTGGTTTAAACTTCCTTAATCGGAAAGGATGGAATTTAAGGGATCCACAGAAGAAAGTATTAATAAAATCAATAAATACCGCGCTTTAGGTGCTGATTACCTTATTAATACCACGAAAATGAAGTTCAATTTCATGAAAATTTGGTCAAATAGCATAGTAAGCATTTATCAAATAGAATAAGGAATTTGTGTCCGCTGAAAAAGTTTCATACGTACAAATAAAATACCCTCTCACTATATTTGAAATGTCAATTGTTAGGAAAAAGATGAAAAAACCTTTCATCTGACCCAAAACATGTAAGCTCAAACCATCTTACATCAGAAGGATTTGAGTGTTCATTGAGCGAATCTTGAATTTGAGCAGTAATGTGGATTATGCTTTCGAATTTGTTATTTTGTGATGATTTGGTTTCAATTTATCGTATAAGTATTCCGGAAAAGCAAATGGGTACTCCTAATTTATGTTTGAGGCTAGCCACAGGCACCAACTTAAAATTCCATTTAAAGGCAACCCTGACAAAAAGTCTACGTTATAAAATTGAAATCTAGGTGGAGAATAAAGAAAATCTGACCAAACTAATTGAAGGGTGTCTTCTCAATGATCGCCGTTCCCAGAGTGAATTGTTCAGACTATACTACGGAAAGCTACTTTCAATTTGCATGAGGTATTTACCAGACAAAGACAGTGCTCAAGAAGTTCTTCAAGAAGGTTTTATTAAAATTTTTGAAAAACTGGAAGCATTTGATTACAAAGGATCCTTTGAGGGGTGGATAAAACGGATCGTTACCAATACCGCAATCGATGCCATTCGTCGATCAAAAAATGATCCATTTAGAACTGATAATGATGACGATTTTAAATTAGGAATGGAAGATCCTGTGATTTTAAAAGAGGAGCTTGACCTAACAGAATGGAAGACAGATGCTGCTATGAACGCGATTCAGAAATTATCACCTGCCTATCGTGCCGTCTTCAATTTATATGTTCTAGAGGACTACTCACACAAAGAGATTTCTAAATTATTGGGAATCAGTGAGGGAACATCCAAATCAAATCTAGCTAAAGCAAAGATAAACCTTCAGCGTATGCTGAATAAAAAATTTACGAACATACTTTGACTATGAAGGAACCTATAGAACAACACTTCAGAGACCTATTTAAGGAACATGAACTTCCTTACGAGCCTGCAGCTTGGGATGAACTTTCCAAAAAGCTTGATGTTGTCATGCCGACTAGTAAATCGAAAGTAAATTGGAAGTGGTATCTAAGTGCTAGTGTTATCCTGCTTTCAGTTTCAGGATTATACTGGAAACTAAACTCAAAAACGTCCTCACAAAAAGATAAAATTATGTTTTCAACTTCTTCGGAAGAGAAAACTAATGGAAGCTCTAGACAAAATCAGGTTTTAACAAACGATAGAAGGGATCGAAAGAATTTGAAAAACAAAAGTCAAAATCTCGGTACTACAGTAGAAACCTTCATCCCTTCCTCAGAATTAACCGTGAGCTCTTCAAGTAACACTCAGGAGTTGATGGTGGATGAACAGAGATTCGGACAAAAAATAGACAACCATTCTAATTTAGAATCACATAACAATCCAAATCAGGAAACGAAAAGTGCCGAATTAACAATCGTATATCCTACAGTTAAAGATTTGTGTGAGGGTGAAAGTATCTGGATCAAAAATGAGAACCCCCAGGACCTTTTTATTACAGATAATGCTAAAGTTTACCCAATATCCGCCGGAAAACGAATTAACTTCTCCCCTGAAAATCCAGGTAGTTATTACTTTGGTCATGCTGTTAATGGAAAAACTCAGTATTCCAGAACACCTGATTTTAAAGTAAAAGAAAATGTGAAAGCTGATTTCGAAATTGATTCGGACACGAAATTTGAGCAAGGTATTCCGACTATTTCACTTCAGGCAACCGCAAACGAGAATGCCACATACACATGGAAAATAGAAGGTTCAAAAACAGAATTGAAAGGGAAAGATGTAAAAGCACATTTGTACCAAAAAGGTAATTACGAGGTGATTTTGACAGCAGAACTAAAAGATAATGGCTGCGCTTCAACTGTCAGAAAGAAAGTTCAAATTGACGAAGATTATAATCTGCTTGCTGTCAATTCTTTTTGGCCTAATTCTCTAAATCCCAAGAATGCGACATTCATGCCCTATGCTTTAAATGAGCGGAATGTAGATTTCACTATGATCATTATTGACCCTTCAAATGGCGCTACATTATTTGAAACAAGAGATGCCACCAATGGTTGGACAGGAATCAATAAAACGAATGGTCAGCTGGTTGAAGCCAACAAGGCATTTGTATGGATCGTTAGAATTAAGAATCCTTTACCGGACGAAAAAGCAGAATATAAGGGAACGATTGTTCGACTGCCTTAATAAAGCCGCACACACTGCTAATTACAAGTAGAAAAATTAAAACTTCACTCCTTTTATAAATTAATACGAGGATACTTTTTTCTAAGTTCTTCTTGCAATGTTTTACAGCGAGCTTTATGTTCCATTAAGAAACTATCTTCATTACCTTTCGGAATATGCGACTCAAATTTTTTATAGGAACGAACTTCTGCAGCTATTGAACGTGTGAGATCATTCGAATAGAATTTTAGAAATTCGTTCCACACCACGTTTACGGCCTCGTCCGATGGATGTACCCTATCGATTTTATAAAACCGGTAATCCCTCAATTGATCAACAATGATCTCATATGATGGAAAATAGAAACTCTTAGCAGTAAGATTAATCCGTCTTACTGCATCAATAAGAATAGCTTTACTCCGGTTGTTTTCAATTAATCCGTCGCGTGTGTGTCTCACTGGACTTACGGTAAAAACGACATTCAATTCAGGATTGATATTTCTTAATAATTCTAATACTTCGATCCAAGCCTCAACGATTAAATTAGTTTCCACCAATTCCTTTCGAAAGAGAGAATAGGATTGCTTATGGCAGTTGGCAACCACCAAGCTTTCAAGCAAATGGTATCCCCAAGCACTACCAAAAGAGACGAACAATGCGGAGGCCTTCGATAATTTTGCTCTCCATTGCTTGCGAATTAAGCTCAGCTCAACTTCAATTGCCTCACTAGATTTTTTATTGATCCGGGTACTTGCGTCCCATGAATAAAACCTTCCATTGCTTTCCAAAATGCGTTCATTATCTAATCCAGCAATACTTTCTTTAACAAATCTGGCTATTGGCAGCGGATGGAATATTGTGCCCAGCGGATTGGATGCTGAGTGAAAACCGTTGTAACATGCAAGTTCTGCAATCTCCTCTGAGAAACAAGAACCAAGAAAGAGTATTTGGGAATCATGTGTTATGGAAAAAGTTGATCTGCCAAGATCGAACTTTAAAAAGAAATCTTCCATTTTAACGCATTAATGTTCTTGCATTCTCTATAGCGGCTTCACTGATTGTTTCTCCACTCAGTAATCTTGCTATTTCAGTTGTACGCTCGATTTGATCCAGTAATCGGACACCTGATTGGGTTCTACCGTTTACAGTTACTTTCTCCACTTTCAAATGCACATTTCCCTTTGCTGCTACCTGAGGTAAGTGCGTGATTGCGATCAGCTGACCGCTTGAACCCATATCTGAAAGTAAGATCCCGATTTTTTCTGCAACTTCTCCTGAGACACCCGTATCGATCTCATCGAACAAAATCGTTGGTAGTGCCTTGATCTCAGATAAGACTTTCTGTAAAGCCAACATGACCCGAGATAATTCACCGCCACTTGCCGCTTGTTCAATAGGAACCAGATCCATCCCCTCATTCGCCGAGAACAATAATCGTAAGACGGATAAGCCATCGCTAGAAAGTTCACTGCGCTCTTCCAAATGAAATTCTAGTCGGGTACCTTTTAACTTCAAGAGTTCAAGCACATGAATAATTTTCTTCGCTGCCTGAGTCGAAGCCGTCTTGCGTTTGCGATGAAGATCCTCGGCCCGCGATCTAAATTCGATTTCATCACGTGTCATTTCGACATCAAGACGTTCTATTCTTTCCTTCATTTCTGAAAGGTCCGCTTCTCGTCCTTTTAGTTCGGAGTAATAATCTCGTAACTCTTGTTGACTGGAAAACTGATGTTTCCGGAGAACCCGATTGAATTCGTCTATTTTTAACACAAGTGATTGTGTTCGCAAGGGATCAAGATCTTGCTGATCTAACATTCGAGTTGCGTCTGAAGCAATATCCTTCAGCTCAAGAACTGCAGAGCTGATTCTTCCCTCCAACTCAGCAATACCAGAATGAATTTCGCTTAATTTCTTACAAGCTGACTCAATGCGTTTAAGAATTGTCAACGTTTGGCCGTCACCCTGGATACCAAAATCGATCTGTTCTAGTAAATCCTTAATATCCTCAGAACTTGCGAGAAGCTGAAGTTCTGATTCTAATTGTTGAAAATCGTTCTTTTCCAACTCAAGAGCAGAAATTTCTTGACGCTGAAAATTATCGTAATCACTTTTTTTCAGTGATGTCTCGTAGTCATCCTTCAACTGTTGTAATTCTCTTTTTCGAGCAGTAAAAACTCTGAAATCGTTCTTAAATTTGACACTTTCAGAACTTAATCCCGCTAAGGCATCCAACAATTCAAGCTGATATGCCGGCGACTTTAATTCCACTGTATTATACTGGGAATGGATATAAAATAAAGTTGATGTCAATTCCTTTAAGACAGCTAATCCAACAGGTGTATCATTGATAAACGCTCTTGATTTTCCACCGGAATGGATTTCCCTGCGAATAAGTACTTCGGATGAAAAATCAAGGTCATACTGAGCGAACCAATTCTCATATTCCTTTTTTTCAATAAGAAAAAGAGCCTCTGAAACTGATTTTTCTCCATTTGGACCGATCACACTGAAATCAGCACGATCGCCCATAATTAAGCCTAAAGCGCCAAGAAGAATTGATTTTCCGGAACCGGTTTCACCCGTAAGAACTGTAAATCCTGGAGAAAAGTCAATATCTACACGATCAATTAGTGCAAAGTTCCTTATTTGGAGGCTTTTTAGCATCAATTCAGAATTTCCTGATATCGACCTGAGTTAGCAGGATCGATCTTTTTTAGAAGCGTAACGATATCATTTTTGTCCTTTACCTCTGCATCTGAATACAAATTCTTAACTTCTTCAAGCTTGGCCTGAACAAAATTTAGCAAATTAACAGAATTGGGACGCGTAGCCACTACCTTGCTTAGTTTGTTCAATGAATCGTACATAACTTTTCGAGCTGCTATCTTATCCTCATATAATTTATCCACCCCATTACGATGATACTCGTAAATACATTCACGCAATGGTTCGAATAATTGATGTAGTACATTATCTACCAAATAAAATCTATTTCTTTTACCTTGCTCATTTGATTTCCAACCAGGGGCATTCGCGGATTGAGCGTTCGAAACGATCTGTTGTGCCTCATTAAAATATGGGGTTCCGCCTTTCAAAGAAAATGTTTCATAATCCATACCAATAATAAAATAGGCGTAGAAGGCTAGAATCGATGTAAGATTATCTCGGTATTGATTCGGTGCATAGATAAGAACCGCATTTCTCGAATAGCCAAACTGGATATCATCATCTTGAAAATTAAAGACTGTTGTGTTGTAAGATGAATTAAATGCTGGCCTGGAAGATTGCACCTGCATTGACCCTTCATAAACTCCCGGAGAAGGGATCTTATTGATTTGTAATTGAATATTGCAATTTATCCTCTCTTCGATCTTGAATTTATCTTTCGTCCACTGAGTAGTATTCATCATGTCGTAGATCGTCTGTTTCAATTGATCGAACACTTCCTTCTCTACCGATGTTACTTCCAATCGTGCATCCGTAATGATACTTACCTGACAGTTCAACTCCTGAGAGTAACTAATTACCGGGTACAAAAGAATTAAAAAGAGCAGGCTTTTCAGCATAGATAATTCATTAGAGTGTCCAAAATATCATGTGCTACTTTAGACTTAGGCTTTAACTCAAAACTAATCAAATTATTGCCATCATCCAAGATACTCACCTTATTGGTTTCACCAGCAAAACCTGCCCCAGGATCCTTTAATGTGTTCATTACGATCATATTCAGGTTTTTCTTTTGAAGTTTCGTTTTTGCATTTTCAAGCAAATTATCTGTTTCTAAAGCAAATCCGACAAGTAATTGATCTGTTTTTTTGTTTTCACCTGCCCATTTGAGAATATCAGGATTTTTAATGAGTTCGATATTCATCGAATCTTCTTTCTTCTTGATCTTTTCGTTAGCCACAGTCACTGGCCGGTAATCCGCCACTGCGGCAGCAAAGATCCCAAAATCACAGCTAGACCAATTTTCCTGAACTTCATTTAACATCTCTTCAGCAGAAACAACATCTATCCTTTGTACTCCTGACTTGATAATCTTCAATGTTGTTGGACCAGAAATCAGAACGACCTCTGCTCCACGAGATTGAGCAGCCTCGGCAAGTTCAAATCCCATTTTACCACTTGAATGATTACCTACGAAACGTACCGGATCGATGGCTTCGTATGTCGGACCGGCAGTGATCAGAATTCTTTTTCCTTGAAAGTCTTTGTTTATGAAAAAGTTGGAGGCATAAACGGCGATCGTTTCTGGCTCAGCCATTCTACCTTCGCCTTCCAAACCACTTGCCAATTCACCGGTTTCAGCCGGAATAATAAATACGCCATCAGCACTGAGCTGTAAGAGGTTCCTTTTGGTCGTAGGATGCGCGTACATATCAAGATCCATGGCAGGTGCGACTATCGTTTTTCCTTTCATCGATAAATAAGTCGCCAGAAGAAGATTGTCACAGGCACCGCTAGCCATAGACGATAACGTATTGGCCGTTAAAGGGGCTATAACGAAAAGATCTGCCCATAAAGCCAGTTCCACATGATTCGACCAAACTCCCGTCCTACGATCCCAGAATTCTATTGCAACCGGATTCTCCGAAAGGGTGGATACAACAAGAGGACTTATAAAATCAGAAGAGGCAGGAGTCATAATACATTTGACTTCTGCCCCTTTTTTTTTCAGTATTCTGATAAGATATGCGATCTTGTACGCCGCTATACCTCCCGCTATCCCGAGAAGAATGCGTTTTCCTCGCATGGACTTAGTTTATCTCGTCTGGTTTACGAGTATATATTTTCTCGTCGGTCAGCTCCTGCATTGCAATGGCTACCGGTTTTGGGAGTTTCTCATAAAATTTAGATATTTCTATCTGCTCACGATTTTCAAAGATCTCCTCAAGATTGTCTGTAGAGGATGCAAATTCCTGTAGCTTCTGATTCAACTCCTCTTTTAATTCTACACTTATTTGATTAGATCTTTTAGAAAGAATTACTATTGATTCATAGATGTTTCCTGTTTCTTTCTCCATTTTGATGGTATCCCGTGTAACGGTTGAACGCTCTGCATTACTGTTCTTAAAATTCATCCTTTTTATTTTTTTAATTCGATTCGTTGAAGCTCCTGATTCATGTCATCGCTAATTTTATCAGCCATTCGTTTGTAGGAAGATTCTGGAAAATCGGCTGTAAATGTACGATATCTTTCTATTGTTTGGTCAATTCTTTCCTTTTTTTTACTGTCGATACTGTTAACGGCTAACTCAAATGAATTCTGTAACAAGATAAAACTAATCTCCTCGCGATGTTTCGATCTGGGATAGTCATTCAAAAATGTCGAAGCCGTCATTACCGCAGCTCTATAATTCTGCGTTTTCTCATATAATTTAACTGCATCGTAATCTTTCTTCTCTAATTTCAATCGCAATCCATCCATAACTCGATTACAAGAATCTATTAGCTCCGACTGTGGATAGGTATCAATAAATTGCTGCAAATTACTGATTGCTAATTCTGTATCATTTTGGTCCAACGATGGTTCTGGTGAATTAAATACAGAACACATGGCAGAAAGGAATAACGCTTCCTGAGATTTGGAACTGTAAGGATAACGCTGAGAATAGGCACCAAAATAATATCCTGCCATGTAATAATCTTTCTCTGCATAATATGCTTTTCCAATCCGATAATATGCCAACTCGCCCTCGCCAGACTTCGGCATTTTCTGATATATCTGCTCGTAAAGGGCAATAGAACGCATGAATTGACCTTTATCATACAGAGAGTTAGCTGTTTCAAACTTTAGTTGATAATCATCCCCTTTAACGACCTTGTTATAGTCGGAACAAGAAGACAACCCAAGAATGAACATTAGCGTGAACAAAAAAATGGCTATTTGTTTTTTATACTGCATATCACTTAACTCTCAAGCTCCGCCCAACCTGAAGTGTTGAACTTGGTCTTATCCCGTTTAATTGACAGATCTTGGAAACAGTAGTTTGATTTCGATCTGCGATCTCCGTCAGCGTATCACCCGACTTTATCTTGTAATATTTTCTCAACGTAGTTTGTACGGCCTGTGCAGCCTCAATTTGCTTTTCTACTGGATCTTCCTGTTTTTCAATCAACTCGGGCTCCTCCCCTTCTAATACTGTAGACGGTTTTGCCCCAGGTCTGAATAATCCTTTATGAACAAACAGGTTAGCATCCTTACACATTCGTTTTTCGAAATCAATAACTTCTTCGGGATTAATCGCGGCATCATAAAAACGTACTTCAAAATGGAGATGTGAGCCATACGATCGACCTGTATTTCCTCCCAATCCAATAACTTCTCCAGCTTTCACCTCTTGATCAGGCGCTACCAAAAGTTTACTTAAATGGGCGTAGAATGTTTCCAAACCATTGTAATGTCGCACAACGACAAGATTACCAAACCCTCCATCATTATACTTGGAATAGCGCACTTTACCAGCCCAGCATGAACGCACGGTATCGCCAGTTTCCAAATCAAGGTCGATACCACTATGGTGACGGCCGTGACGAAAACCGTATCTTGACGTAACCATTCCAGGAACCGGTGCAACGAAATCTTTGTGAGCTTCATCCAATACACAAAGCCACAGCGTATCACTCAATTTAGACATGTCGTTGTGCTTTCCTGATGTAAAACAGACATCATTACTCCATGTGTTCGTGAAATTAAGCCCCAACTGCTGGTTCAGTAGGTTGTGCAATTGCTCGTTCAGTATACCTGTAAAAGATCTGTCTTTCAAGAAAGCCCATGTACGATTCGAGTAAATCACCATAGGACCTTTGTCCGTGTAAACTGTATCAAGTACTTGTTGAGCATTCAATTGGCCAATTGTACTAACGATTATAACAAAGAAAAAGATCGTTCTTAGCATCAATAGATTTTCAATCTTCAATTACGGTTGCAAAGGTACTATTTAGAACCTGTTTTCACAACATCCATCACGAGCACGTTGTAGAAAACTGACTCATTTGGTTTGACAAAATTCAGGTATCCGGCTTTTCCATAAGCTTCCTCAGGCGGAACAACTACAAATAGCCTATCAAATTTCTTAGCATTCATTAACGCTTTTCTCAAACCAGGGACTAAACCATGATCTTGAGCACGGTATATAAATGGCTTGTCGAGTCTGAATGTATTCACAAATTCATTGACTGATGGCGTACTCGCTATTGCATGAAAAATTATCGCGTTTTTATCATTGAATTTTAATTTGTTATCCTTATTCTCTTCAAGTAACCATACACGTGTGTGTCCTACAGTTCTTGTTGGACTATTTTTTTCCAGAATATTCACATACAGCCAATTATCTGAATTTGGCGGGATCAACCCTTTAATTCCCTTGTCTCCACGAGCTAATTTACTTGGAATTAGAACCTTTACCTTGTCTCCAACTCTTAATTCCTTAAAGGCGATATCCCAACCTGGAGTCTGTAAATTAAAACCTATCAAGAAGGGTAATTTATTCTTGTTAGCAAGCTTATTGCCATCCACA
The DNA here is from genome assembly GCA_044340465.1 of Crocinitomicaceae bacterium. Classification (GTDB taxonomy): domain Bacteria; phylum Bacteroidota; class Bacteroidia; order Flavobacteriales_D; family Crocinitomicaceae; genus M0103. Next base: position 10,332 of record JBIITO010000076.1, read on the forward strand.
ATTTTCCCATCTTTCAATTTTACTTCGTATTCAATATTAACCATTTCCCCTTCTTTCAAAGGATCGCCCGCCCCTTTTTTGAACCAATAAATTGATATTCCGTTATCCAATTTCTTTGCAGAAATTACAGATGGATCAGCTCCTTTATCGCTGGTTACTTTTTTGGTTGTTAACTTTTCTTTTTCAACAGAACCACCACAAGAAACAAGGAAAGCGGTCATGATAATTAAACTAAAAATTGTACTTCTCCATATCATGGCACCAAACCAATTAAGTGAATATCTACAACGATCACAGATAATGGCGGGATTTTGTCCATATCCCCCACCAATCCATGCGCAAGATGACTCGGAATGATCATTTTCGCTTTATCTCCAACTCGCATCTTTTTAATTCCTTCTTGAATACCGCTTTCAATATCACTCTTGTCGATGACAAATTCTTCCATTTCATCGGAAGCCGTTTTATAACACTGTGTCCCATCAAGCAATGAAATGTCTGTCTCAACTTGCGCCGTTAAACCTACAGTTGCCTTCACTCCTTCCCCGCGTTCGTAAATGTAATAACGCAATCCTGAACCTGTAGAAATCATTTTCCAATCAGAATGCTGTTCGAGGTACATTTTGATTTGTAAGTCCTGTTCAATGGCCAATTCCCTATTGAATTCAGTGGATTTTTTCTGATTCCAGTGAATATTCTTTTGTTCAGTCTTCGGATTACAAGAAAAAAGAACGGTAACCAGTATCGTGTGTATTAAAAACCTCATGCAAAATATTCAGGAACTAATTTCTTAAATCGATCGATCGTCACATTAAGAGGCTCGACACTCATACCTCCAGCAGCGTATTTATGTCCCCCTCCTGAAAAATGTTGCATCGCTAATTCATTTACGTAATAATCCCCTTTAGATCTGAATGAGATCTTGATTTCTCCCTCCCTCTCCATAAAAAAAGCAGCAGCGTTGATTCCATCAATGGATAGCGCGACATTAACCAAACCTTCAGTGTCGCCCTTCTTATAATGGAAACGTTCAAGGTCTTCTTTGGTCAGAGAGATTAATGCTACAGGAAAGCCCGGAATCTTTTCGAATTTCTCGGCGACGGCATATCCCCTAAGTTGCAATCTGTCAAGCGTATTTGAGTCATAAACATTTTCATGTACATCGCTGTGTCGGACTCCTGCCTTCAAAAGTGTAGCAATAACCTCGTGCGTTCTAGCCGTGACAGACGGAAACCTGAATGAACCTGTATCAGTCATGATCCCTAAATACAACGACGTACCTATACGATCATCTAATTTTTCCACATTGACTGATTGGTCGATCAGCTCAAAAATTAATTGAGACGTTGAACAACATGCGGTGTCTGAAACCACTATATCACAAAAATCAGCGGGAAATG
>JBIITO010000009.1:0-36555 GCA_044340465.1 Crocinitomicaceae bacterium
ATCAAGCAAATCGCGGAAACGCTAGTAAACTTAACAGTTAAAGAAGTAAATGAGTTGGCAACTATCCTTAAGGATGAGTATGGCATTGAGCCTGCAGCCGCAGCTCCAGTAATGGTTGCCGGTGGTGGTGCTGCCGGTGGTGGTGAGGCTGCTGCCGAAAAGACTGAGTTCGATGTTATCCTCAAGTCTGGTGGTGCGAACAAACTTGCTGTAGTTAAGCTTGTAAAAGAATTGACTGGAAACGGTCTGAAAGAGTCCAAAGATCTAGTTGATGGTGCGCCTGCTACATTAAAAGAGGGTGTTTCCAAAGACGAAGCTGAAGGACTGAAAAAGTCTCTTGAGGAGGCTGGTGCTGAAGTAGAGATTAAGTAATTTCTCCTTAATACACAGGAAAGGCGTCCCGATTTATCGGGATGCCTTATCCTGTTTTTTGCGTTCAACGCATTTTAAAGTCCATTTTCATCAATAAAAAAAACGTTTGGCCTTGGCAACATCAAACAACATTTCGAAAAGAGTGAATTTTGCTTCAAGCAAAAGTCAGTTCGATTATCCGGATTTTCTGGATATCCAGTTAAAATCCTTTCAGGAGTTCTTCCAGTTGGAAACGACTCCTGAAAATAGAGAGAGCGAAGGATTGTTCAAAGTTTTCGCTGAAAACTTTCCAATCACAGATACAAGAAATCAGTTTGTTCTTGAATTCTTAGATTATTTTATTGATCCGCCGCGATACACTATTGAGGAGTGTATTGAGCGTGGACTAACGTACAGTGTTCCGCTCAAAGCGAAATTGAAATTGTACTGTACAGATCCTGAACATGAGGATTTCGAAACGATCGTACAGGATGTTTATCTTGGTACGATACCTTACATGACGCCGAAAGGTTCATTCGTTGTTAATGGTGCTGAGCGCGTGATTGTTTCTCAGTTGCATCGTTCACCTGGAGTGTTTTTCGGACAAAGTCGTCACGCGAACGGTACGAAGTTATACTCTGCGCGCGTAATTCCGTTCAAAGGATCATGGATCGAGTTTGCAACAGACATTAATAGTGTGATGTATGCGTATATCGACCGTAAGAAAAAATTGCCTGTAACCACTTTGTTCCGTGCAATCGGATATGAAAGTGATAAAGATATATTAGAGATCTTTGGCTTGGCCGATGAAGTGAAAGCCACTAAAGCCAATCTCAAAAAATTGGTTGGACGCAAACTCGCTGCAAGGGTGTTGAAATCATGGATCGAGGACTTCGTTGATGAGGATACAGGTGAAGTTGTTTCCATCGAACGTAATGAAGTTTTGTTAGATCGTGAAACAGCTTTGGAAGATGAGCACATCGACCTGATTGTTGATTCGGGTGTAAAGAATGTGATCTTACACAAAGAAGATGTGAATAGTGCGGACTTCACGATTATTTATAACACACTTCAGAAGGATACATCAAACTCTGAAAAGGAAGCGGTTGAACATATTTACCGTCAGCTTCGTAATGCTGAACCACCTGATTATGAAACAGCAAAAGGTGTGTTTGAGAAATTATTCTTTTCAGATACCCGTTATGACCTTGGTGAAGTAGGTCGTTTCCGTCTAAACAAGAAACTTGGTTTAGATGGTAACGAAGAGTCACGTGTTTTGACTAAATCAGATATCATTTCTATTATAAAATACTTGATCGAATTGATCAACTCTAAAGCTGATGTAGATGATATCGACCACCTCTCAAACAGAAGGGTAAGAACCGTTGGTGAGCAGTTATACGCTCAGTTTGGTGTTGGACTTGCACGTATGGCACGTACGATCAGAGAACGCATGAATGTACGTGACAACGAGGTCTTCACTCCGATTGATTTGATCAATGCCAAAACATTGTCTTCGGTGATCAATTCTTTCTTCGGAACGAATCAGCTATCTCAGTTCATGGATCAAACAAATCCGCTTTCTGAGGTGACCCACAAACGACGTTTGTCGGCACTCGGGCCAGGAGGTCTTTCACGCGAAAGAGCAGGATTTGAGGTTCGTGATGTTCATTACACGCATTATGGTCGTTTGTGTACAATCGAAACCCCGGAAGGTCCCAACATTGGTTTGATATCTTCTTTGTGTGTATTTGCTAAAGTGAATAAACTAGGTTTCATCGAAACCCCATACCGCAAAGTGGAATCGGGGAAAGTTGCATTGGATAAAGATCCAATCTATCTTTCCGCTGAAGAAGAAGATGCGAAAATGATTGCTCAGGCCAATGCAATTGTGGATGAGAAAGGGAAATTCCTTACAGAATATGTGAAGGCACGTTACGAAGGTGACTTCCCTGTTGTGGAACCTACAAATCTTCACTTAATGGACGTTGGTGCCAACCAGATTGCATCGATTGCAGCGTCATCTATCCCTTTCCTTGAACATGATGATGCTAACCGTGCCTTGATGGGATCCAACATGCAGCGTCAGGCGGTTCCGTTATTGAAGCCGAGCTCTCCGATAGTTGGTACTGGTATCGAGCGTTTAGTAGCGCGTGATTCACGTGTTCTAGTGAATGCGGAGGGTGCAGGTGTCGTAGAATACGTAGATGCAAACGAGATCGTGATTCGCTATGACTGGAATGCAGAGGATAAATTGGTGAGTTTTGACAACGAGGTAACGCGTTATCCGTTGACTAAATTCATGAAAACAAACCAAAGTACATGCATCAACCTAAAACCGATTGTTAAGAAGGGAGACCGTGTAGAAAAAGGTCAAGTCCTTTGTGAAGGTTATGCAACTCAACAAGGAGAACTTGCACTTGGTCAAAACCTTAAAGTGGCTTTCATGCCATGGAAAGGGTATAATTTCGAGGACGCTATTGTAATATCTGAGAAAGTTGTTCGTGATGATATTTTCACCTCTATTCATATTGATGAATATTCATTAGAAGTGCGAGATACAAAACGAGGAATGGAAGAATTGACTTCTGATATTCCAAACGTTTCCGAAGAGGCAACCAAAGATTTGGATGAGAATGGTTTGATCCGTATCGGTGCAGAGATCAAGGAAGGCGATATCCTTATTGGTAAGATCACCCCCAAAGGAGAAACAGATCCTTCTCCGGAAGAAAAACTTCTGCGTGCGATCTTCGGTGACAAAGCGGGAGACGTGAAAGATGCTTCGTTGAAAGCTGGTCCTTCACTTCGTGGTGTCGTTATCGACAAGAAGTTATTCTCTCGAGCCATCAAAGACAGAAAGTCGAAAGCTCAAGATAAACCGGTTCTTGAAACATTAGATAGCGAATATGAAAAGGATTTCGCTGCCTTGAAAGATAAACTTGCAGATAAGCTTGTTGCAATTCTTGGTGAGCAGAAATCAGCTGGGGTATTCAATAACTTCAAGGAAGAGATCATTAAGAAAGGTACGAAGTTCACTCAAAAGAATCTAGTTGGTATCGATTATTCGATCATCAATCCTACCAATTGGACGAGTGATGCACACACGAACGCTCTGATTGGACGTGTGATTCATAACTTCAATATTAAGGCAAACGATCTTCTTGGAACATACAAGCGCAAGAAGTTTCATATTTCGGTTGGAGATGAACTTCCAGCGGGTATCGTTAAAATGGCGAAAGTATATGTCGCTAAGAAACGTAAGCTAAAGGTTGGAGATAAAATGGCGGGTCGTCACGGTAATAAAGGTATTGTAGCCAACATCGTACGTGCCGAAGATATGCCGTTCTTGGAAGATGGTACACCTGTAGATATCGTGTTGAACCCACTTGGGGTACCTTCACGCATGAACCTCGGTCAAATCTATGAAACAGTTCTTGGATGGGCAGGTGAAAAACTGGGCGTGAAATTCGCAACGCCTATCTTCGATGGGGCAAGTCCAGCTGAGATCGATGAGTGGACAGCTAAAGCGGGTGTTCCGAAATCGGGTAAAACTTACTTGTACGACGGAGGTACCGGAGAGCGATTCCACCAACCGGCAACCGTTGGTGTGATTTACATGTTGAAACTTTCTCACATGGTAGATGACAAAATGCACGCACGTTCTATCGGTCCATATTCACTTATTACACAGCAACCACTCGGTGGTAAGGCTCAGTTCGGAGGTCAGCGTTTCGGTGAAATGGAGGTTTGGGCACTTGAAGCCTTTGGTGCGGCTAACATCCTACAGGAGATCCTTACCGTGAAATCAGATGACGTTATGGGGCGTGCAAAAGCGTATGAATCAATTGTCAAAGGAGACAATATCCCCGAACCGGGAATTCCGGAATCGTTCAACGTATTGTTGCATGAATTGAGAGGATTGTGCCTTAACATTTCAATGGATTAATTGACCAGTTGTTGAATTAAGAAATAATAGATAAAATGGCTTTCAGAAAAGAAACACCAAAAAAACAAAGCAGCTTTAACAAGATCACGATCTCATTGGCATCCCCAGAGGTGATCCTCGAGCAATCGAGCGGTGAAGTGCTAAAGCCAGAAACAATCAACTATCGTACCTATAAGCCTGAAAGGGACGGTCTATTCTGTGAACGTATCTTCGGGCCTGTAAAAGATTACGAATGCCACTGTGGTAAGTATAAGCGTATTCGTTACAAAGGGATTGTATGTGACCGTTGCGGTGTAGAGGTAACGGAGAAAAAAGTGCGTCGTGAACGTATGGGACACATTTCATTGGTAGTTCCTGTTGCTCACATATGGTACTTTCGTTCGTTGCCGAATAAGATAGGTTATTTGTTAGGACTTCCTACGAAAAAACTCGATCAAATCATTTATTACGAGCGTTACGTAATTATTCAGCCTGGTGTAGCATCAGCGTTGGATGGATCGGTCCTTAAACGACTTGACTTCTTAACGGAAGAAGAATACCTTGATATTCTCGATACGCTTCCAAAGGAAAATCAATACCTAGAGGATACAGATCCGAACAAATTTATAGCTAAAATGGGTGCTGAAGCACTCTACGATCTGTTACGCACGATGGATCTTGAGCAAACTTCTTACGAATTGAGACATCAGGCAAACACCGAAACGTCAGTTCAACGTAAGAACGAAGCTTTGAAGCGTCTTCAGGTGGTAGAAGCAATGCGAGAGTCTCAAGGCCGCATTGAAAACCGTCCTGAATGGATGATCGTAAAAGTGGTTCCGGTAATCCCACCTGAATTGCGTCCATTGGTTCCTCTTGATGGTGGTCGTTTTGCTACATCTGATTTGAACGATTTATATAGACGTGTAATTATTCGAAACAATCGTTTGAAGCGTTTGATCGAGATTAAAGCTCCAGAGGTTATTCTTCGTAATGAGAAGCGTATGCTTCAGGAATCCGTAGATTCCTTGTTTGATAACTCAAGAAAATCATCTGCAGTCAAAACAGAATCGAATCGTCCGTTGAAATCCCTTTCAGATTCATTGAAAGGAAAACAGGGTCGTTTCCGTCAAAACTTACTTGGTAAGCGTGTTGACTATTCTGCACGTTCGGTAATCGTCGTTGGGCCAGATCTGAAATTGCACGAATGTGGTCTTCCAAAAGATATGGCTGCGGAGCTTTACAAGCCGTTCATCATTCGTAAGATGATTGAGAGAGGTATTGTGAAAACGGTGAAATCAGCGAAAAAGATCGTTGATCGCAAAGAGCCTGTAGTTTGGGATATTCTGGAGAATGTATTAAAAGGTCACCCGGTTCTTTTGAACAGGGCCCCTACTCTTCACCGTTTGGGTATCCAGGCATTTCAGCCTAAATTGATCGAAGGTAAAGCAATCCGTCTTCACCCATTAGTAACCACAGCGTTCAACGCTGACTTCGATGGTGACCAGATGGCGGTGCACCTTCCATTGGGTAATGCAGCAATCCTTGAAGCGCAATTATTGATGCTTGCATCACACAATATTCTTAATCCTGCTAACGGAGCTCCGATTGCGGTACCTTCCCAAGACATGGTTTTGGGTCTGTATTACATTACGAAAGGAAAGAAATCTGCAGGTGATGTTGTTGTTAAAGGTGAGGGAAGTACATTCTATTCTCCTGAAGAGGTCATCATTGCGTACAACGAAGGTAAATTGGATCTTCATGCGCACATTAAAGTCAAAACCTATGATCTGAGTGAACAGGGAATACCTGCCCTTCAACTGATTGAAACAACTTGTGGTCGCGTCCTTTTCAATGAGCGTGTTCCTCGTGAGGTTGGTTTTATCAATGATGTAATGACGAAGAAAGCGCTTCGCGATATCATCGGAGAGGTTTTAAAGGTGAGCGGTACTTCCCGTTCGGCACAATTCCTTGATGAGATCAAAGAACTTGGATATGAAATGGCCTTCAAGGGAGGTTTGTCTTTCAATCTGGATGATATCATTATCCCGAAAGAGAAAGAAGAACTTGTATCCAAAGCGGATAACGAAGTAAAAGAAGTGATGATGAACTATAATATGGGTCTCATCACGAATAATGAGCGTTATAACCAGATCATTGATATTTGGACGCATACCAATTCCCGTTTGACGCACACGCTAATGGAGCAATTGAAGACTGATAGACAAGGTTTCAATTCAATTTATATGATGTTTGATTCTGGTGCACGTGGATCTAAAGAGCAAATTCGTCAGCTTTCAGGAATGAGAGGTTTGATGGCTAAACCACAAAAGTCAGGTGCGTCTTCTCAAGAAATCATTGAAAATCCAATCCTTTCAAACTTTAAGGAAGGTCTTTCGATCCTTGAGTACTTCATTTCAACACACGGTGCACGTAAAGGTCTTGCCGATACCGCTTTGAAAACGGCAGATGCAGGTTACCTGACACGTCGTTTGGTAGATGTAGCTCAGGATGTAGTCATTAATGCAGACGACTGTGGTACACTTCGAGGAATTGTTGCTACTGCGTTGAAGAAGAATGACGAAGTGGTTGAACCACTTTACGATCGAATTCTTGGCAGAACATCTGTTCATGATGTTTATCTGCCTGAATCGGACTCTCTGATCGTCGCAGCAGGTGAATTGATTTCAGAAGAAGTTGCTGAAACCATTGAGAAAGCAGGAATTGAAGAGGTAGAGATCCGATCAGTATTGACTTGTGAGATGAGACGTGGTGTATGTTCAAAATGTTACGGACGTAACTTGGCTACGCACCGTTCTGCACAACTTGGAGATTCGGTGGGTGTGATCGCTGCTCAGTCAATCGGTGAGCCAGGTACACAGTTGACACTTCGTACCTTCCATGTGGGTGGTACGGCATCTAACATCGCTGATGTTTCTGACATGAAAGTGAAGGCGAATGGAAAACTCGAGATCGATGAACTTCGAACGATCGAGAAGAAAAATGCAGACGGTTCGAAGAAGATTGTTGTTGTTGGGCGTTCTGCTGAATTAAAAGTAACAGACGAGAAGACGGGGATTGTTGTGATGAACGCTAACATCCCTTACGGTGCTGAGATGGTCATTGAGAATAACACGAAAGTTAAAAAAGGAGACGTCATCTGTAAGTGGGATCCGTACAACGCGGTAATCATTACGGAGGTTTCTGGAAAAGTGGTATTCGACAGTATTATTGAAGGAGTTACATTCCGTGAGGAAGTCGATGAGCAAACTGGATTTACAGAAAAAGTAATTACGGAATCTCGTGACAAAAAGAAGAACCCTGCGATTCACATTATCGATCCAAAAACGAAAGCTGTTTTGAGGGAGTATTCATTACCGGTGGATGCTCATATTGCCGTGAATGAAGGAGATAAGATTGAGGCGGGTGATATCCTTGTGAAGATTCCTCGTGTTGCAGGAAAAACAGGAGATATCACGGGAGGTCTTCCGCGTGTTACCGAGTTGTTCGAAGCTCGTAACCCTTCGAATCCTGCAGTTGTTTCAGAAATCGATGGTATAGCTGAATACGGTAAGATCAAACGTGGTAACCGTGAGATCCAGATCACATCTAAGACAGGTGAAGTAAGACGTTATTTAGTTCCACTTTCTAAGCATATTCTCGTACAAGAAAATGACTTCGTACGTGCTGGTCAGCCATTGTCAGATGGTGCGATCACACCGAACGATATACTAAACATTGAAGGTCCTACCAAAGTGCAGGAATATATCGTAAACGAGATCCAGGAGGTTTACCGCCTTCAGGGGGTGAAGATCAACGATAAGCACTTTGAGGTTATCGTTCGTCAGATGATGTTGAAAGCTGAGATCATAGATGCTGGAGATACTCGTTTCCTTGAAGGGCAATCAGTACATAAAGCTGATATCATGGAGGAAAACGACGCCATCTATGGTATGAAGGTCGTAGAGGATGCTGGTGAATCAACCACCTTGAAAAATGGTCAGATCGTTTCTGCACGTAGATTGCGTGATGAGAATTCTCAATTGAAGCGTACAGATAAGAAGTTGGTCATCGCTAGAGATGCAATACCTGCGACTTCGACACCATTGCTTCAGGGAATCACGAGAGCATCGCTTCAGACGCAGTCGTTCATTTCGGCAGCTTCCTTCCAGGAAACAACCAAAGTATTGAACGAGGCAGCAATCTCCGGAAAAGAAGACCATTTGTTAGGATTGAAGGAAAATGTGATTGTTGGTCACTTGATCCCGGCCGGTACAGGTGTCCGAGATTTCCAGAAACTCGTTGTAGCTTCTAAAGAAGCATACGAAGAGTTGCTCGAAGAAAATGCATAATATCATAAGAACAGGGGAGCATTTGCTCCCCTTTTTTGTTTATTATAACTACATTTAACTATGGAAAAGAACGAAGATAACCAAGTAAATATCGAATTAAGTGAGGACGTGGCATTAGGGGTTTACTCCAATTTCAGCATTATCACCCATTCCCCGTCAGAGGTGGTTTGTGACTTTATTCAAATGATGCCCGGTATGCCCAAAGGAAAAGTTAGAACGCGTGTGTTAATGACACCACAGAATGCAAAACGTTTCTTACACGCACTAAAGGATAATCTTCAGAAATATGAACAACACTTCGGTGCAATTGATGATGCCGATCATCCTGGAATGCCACCAATGAATTTTGGAACTCCGAGTACAATGGCATAGCCATTTTTAATACATTTGAAGGGATGCGATTGTTGGTAATTGGAATAGCAGTCATTTTTGGACTGATCTCAACTGCGCCGAATTTTCAGGGTGCACAATTCCTGAAATTACCTGAATTGATCCAACATTATTCCGAACATCAATCAGGACCTGAATCCTTTAGTTCCTTCCTGGCGTTCGTAAAGGAGCATTATTTCAACAACCATCATCATGGTAGTAACGAGCAACATATGCCGTTTAAAACGACGGGAATGGCCTGCTCTGTTGCTTTGATTACGGATCGCGTTTATCAACCTACTATCGAAAATGAGATCCGCTACCTTGAAAAACGTTCTTTACATTTTGGTGATCCCAATGGATCACTGAACGACTTTAATGGTTCTGTATGGAATCCACCCCGTCTGATTTAAGAGCTTTTCAAAAGACCTCAAAGTAGGTTCTAAGTCTCATTAAATCAGTAATCATGTTAAATAAAATTATTCATTGGTCCATAACCAATAAGTTGATTGTTGGTATACTAACGATCGCCTTAATAATCTGGGGAATTATATCCCTTCAGAGTTTACCCATAGATGCAGTCCCTGACATCACCAATAATCAGGTACAGATTGTAACTTCTTCTCCCTCTTCCGGAGCTGAGGATATTGAGCGTTTTGTGACTTTTCCGATAGAACAAACGATGGCAACTATACCCGGGATTGAAGAGGTTCGTTCATTCAGTCGCTTTGGGTTAAGTGTAGTTACTGTCGTTTTTAAAGAGGAAATAGATGTCTATTGGGCTCGCCAACAAGTTTCTGAGAGACTTTCACAAGTGAAGAATCAAATACCTAGGGGTTTAGGAGAGTCTTCCATGGCCCCATTGAGTACTGGTCTGGGTGAGATTTATCAATACATTTTGAAACCGAAAAGGGGTTTTGAGGAAAAATATAATTCTACAGAATTAAGAACGATCCAGGATTGGATAATCCGAAGACAGCTTTTGGGCGTTGAGGGAGTTGCTGATGTAAGTGGTTTTGGTGGCAAGTTAAAACAATATGAGATCTCCATCGATCTCGTTCGTTTGAAAGGTTTTGGGCTCACAGTTGGAGATGTATTTCGTGCTGTGGAACAGAACAATCAAAATACAGGTGGAGCATATATCGAGCGCAATTCCATCACTACGTATATCCGAACGGATGGTCTGATGAAAAGCGAAGAGGATATTGAACAAACCATTATTAATCAAAGTGATTCAGGAACACCTGTGTTAGTTAAAGATGTTGCAGAAGTTCGTATAGGCTCAGCTGTAAGATATGGAGCTTTGACTTACAATAATGAGGGAGAGGCAGTTGGAGGTATTGTCCTAATGCTTAAAGGTGCTAATTCATCCAAGGTCATAGAGAAAGTGAAGGAGCGGATGGAACAGATCAGACAAACGCTTCCGAATGGAGTTGAAATAGAGGTATATCTGGATCGTACGAAGTTGGTTAATAAAGCTATCAACACAGTCACAAAAAATCTGATAGAGGGTGCGCTGATCCTAATCTTTGTACTCGTTTTGCTATTGGGGAATTTCCGCGCCGGATTGATCGTTGCTTCAGTTATTCCTTTGGCCATGCTCTTCGCTATCTCCTTGATGAACATTTTTGGAGTTTCCGGAAATCTTATGTCTTTGGGAGCTCTGGACTTCGGATTGATTGTCGATGGTGCCGTGATTATAGTTGAATCCACGATACATTTTCTTTACCATAGCGGAAGTCGCACATTGAATCAGGAACAGATGGATGTTCAGGTGAATCAATCAGCATCAAAGTTCAGTAAAAGTGCTGTTTTCGGACAGATCATTATTCTCGTCGTTTATCTGCCGTTGCTTGCATTGGTTGGGATTGAAGGAAAGATGTTCAAACCGATGGCACAAACAGTGATGTTTGCTATTGTTGGCGCACTTATCTTGTCGCTAACTTACGTACCTATGATATCAGCCTTGTTTTTATCGAAGAAGATTGTTGTAGCAGATACGATAAGTGATAAGATCATCAAGGCCGTTCGGTCCGTTTATGTTCCTTCTTTGAATGCCTTTTTGAGAAAACAGCATTTGGTTATTTTGGGATTGTTACTACTTCTTATCGGAAGCAGCTACATGTTTACGAAGTTGGGTGCAGAATTCATTCCGTCTCTGGATGAAGGTGATTTCGCTGTAGAAACCCGTTTGATAACTGGGACCAGTTTAACCAAGACTATTGAAGAAACATCAAGAGCTTCTGAACTATTGAAGAAGAAATTTCCCGAAATAGAGAAGATCGTTGGGGAGATTGGAACGGCAGAAATCCCAACGGATCCTATGCCCATGGAAGCCTGTGACCTAATGATCATTCTCAAGGATAAAGAGAAGTGGACTTCAGCTTCAAGTAAAGAAGAATTGGCAGATAAAATGCAAACCTATCTGGAAGAGAATATTCCAGGGATTTCTTTTGGGTTTCAGCAGCCCATTCAAATGCGCTTCAATGAATTAATGACAGGAGCCAAGCAGGATGTAGTTGTGAAAGTATACGGTGAAGATCTAGATAAACTGAGTATGTATGCTGAACAGATCGGTAAACTATCATCTCATATTTCAGGAGTACAGGATGTCTATGTAGAACAGGTCACGGGTTTACCTCAGATGATCGTGTCCTATGACCGACAGGCGCTTTCCAAATACAATATCAGTATTGAAGATGTCAACCGATCCATAAATATCAGTTTTGCCGGACAGTCGGCAGGATTACTTTTCGAAGGTGAAAAAAGATTTGAAGTAGTCGTAAAATTGGATTCCGTCAGTAGGATGTCAATGAACGATCTGAAGTCTGTTACCGTTACCTCGCCTTTAGGTGTGCAAGTACCATTGGAGCAATTGGCAAAAGTTGAATTAAAGAAAGGTCCGAACCAAATTCAGCGGGATGAAGCCAAACGCAGAATTATTGTAGGGTTCAATGTTCGTGGTAGGGATGTAGAAAGTATTGTAAATGAATTAAAGGGAAAGATTTCATCAGAAGTTCATTTTGATGCAGGGTATTATCCAACTTTTGGTGGAACGTTCAAGAACCTTGAGAATGCAAGAAAAAGACTTTCAATAGCCGTTCCTGTATCCTTATTCATGATCTTTTTTCTCTTATACTTAACCTTTCGATCAATGAAGCAAGCATCGCTAATTTTTTCGGCAATCCCGCTAGCTGCTTTAGGAGGAATATTAGCTCTTGGATTCAGAGGAATGCCATTCTCCATTTCTGCAGGCGTTGGATTCATTGCCCTTTTCGGGGTAGCCGTGCTCAATGGTATTGTATTGATCTCAGAGTTCAATTCTCTTAAAAAAGAAGGATATACAAACAAACTTCGCATTGTATTGCTTGGTACAAGAGCACGTATGCGTCCGGTTCTTCTGACGGCGTTAGTTGCCTCTCTTGGCTTTCTGCCAATGGCTATTTCTCATGGATGCGGCGCGGAAGTGCAAAAACCCTTAGCTACTGTTGTGATAGGAGGGCTTATTACCGCTACCATATTGACGCTTTTTGTTCTACCTATTTTTTACTTGTTCTCTGAACGGGAAAAGAAAAATAGATCAGGAAGGCGAAATATTTCAATCTTCATTTTCCCATTGCTTTTTGCAACACAAGCTTTGTATGGTCAAAATGTGCAATCATTAACCCTTGAAGAATGCCTTTCAAGAGCAAAAACGGAGCATCCACTTTTAAGATCAGCTGACCTTCAGATCCGTAAAGAAGACATCGCAGCGAAAAGTCGAATAGAACTGACGAAGACAGATGTTCAATTCATGCTTGGTCAATACAACTCCTACTATAAAAAGGATAACAATATTACCTTATCCCAAAGCATGCCTTTCCCAAGGGTTTTTACAAAAGAAAAGGAACTCGGAACGGCAAGATCACTTTTCGCTGAGCAACAAAAAGGAGTTTTATGGAAAGATATCTCAAGGGAAATAAGGGATGTTTATGATCTTATCAACTATTTTAAAACAAGACAACTTGTTCTGATTCGTCAGGATTCACTTTTTGGAATACTCGCTGAGAAATACAAATTGAAATATGAGTTGAAAGACGTGACAAAACTGGATGAAACATTGATCACAACCAAGTCGCAACAATTAAAACATACGCTCAGATCGAATCAACTGGAAATTAGCAGTGCCGAGAAGCAATTACAAATATTGATTAATTCAACTACTCCAGTAACGAGTTTGTTCAACGAATACGATGTTTCAGGAAAAAGCGCTCCGTTGGATACTGCCGATTTGAATTCTCATCCTGAAATACTAAGTATTCTGGCAAAGGAAACCGAACTTGAGAAACAGAAAGATGTGATAAAAGCACGGGCATTACCAGATATCTCTCTGGGCTACGTGAATCAGACGCTTGTTGGTGTTCATACCTTGACACCAGGAGAGGATATTACCTATCTGAAGTCGGATCGTTTTCAGGCTGGGCAACTTGGATTGCAGCTTCCATTGTTCTATGGATCCACCAAACGTAAAATAGAAGTCCTACAACTGGATCAGGAACAGAACCGCTTGTATCTGGAACAAACTAACAAAGAATTTAGGGTGCAATTCATGCATTTACTGAGTGAACGAGCCAATTTAGATGATGCATATTCGCTATACAAAAATCAGTTGTTGCAACAAATGGTGATCATGGAGCGACAGGCATTTTTTATGCTTGAATCCGGAGAGATTTCACTTATAGATTAT
Organism: Crocinitomicaceae bacterium; assembly: GCA_044340465.1. Lineage (GTDB taxonomy): Bacteria > Bacteroidota > Bacteroidia > Flavobacteriales_D > Crocinitomicaceae > M0103. Next base: position 13,721 of record JBIITO010000009.1, read on the forward strand.
TTACAAACCAAGCAGTCAGCATTGGATATTGAGCTTGATTTCATTTTGATCGTTCATCAGTTGAATAAGAATAGAAATGCGTTGGACTGGTATATTAAATAATTAGAGATATGAAAAAGAGTAGTTTATTTTTGGTATTATTCATGATTCTATTGAATTCATGCGGAACCAAGGAAACCCGAAAAGAAGAAAAGGTGACCGTAGATAAAAATATGGTCATACTTAATAATGAGCAGATTCGAAATGCCGGCATTGCATTGGGCTCGCCAAAACTTGAACAGATCGGTTTAACGATCTATGCAAATGGAACGGTGGAGGTGCCGCCACAGAACAAAACAGTGATCTCTTTGCAACTAGGGGGATTTGTGAAATCACTCAACGTTTTAGACGGAATGAGCGTCTCTAAAGGTCAAACCTTGCTAACGATCGAGCATCCGGACCTCATTCAGTTGCAGCAAGATTATCTCGAGGTGAAGAGCAATCTTGAATTTTTACAGGCTGAGGTTGATCGTCAACGTAAACTTTCATCTCAAGAAGCCGGCACCTTGAAGAATTTACAGCAGGCTAAGGCTGGATACACCTCAGCACTTGCCAGGAAAAGTGGATTAAAAGCCAAATTACAGATGGCTGGAGTCAATATTACTAAATTGGATGAAGATGAGTTGCAACGAACAATCGCTGTTAAAGCACCTTTCAATGGAGTGGTCACGAAGGTTTCTGTGGATGTGGGAGCTTATGCGGATCCTACGGATCATTTACTAGAGGTTATTGATCTGAAACATGCACATGCGGAGGTAACGGTTTTTGAAAAGGATGTTAAGCATTTGAAGATTGGCCAAAAGGTCAAGTTGTCGTTTGCGACGCATACCGATTCTCAAGATGCCTCTATATTTTTGATTGGAAAAGAGATCGGTAAGGATCGAACAGTGAAGGTTCATTGCCACCTTGATAAAGAGAATAGCAGCATTGCTCCTGGATCCTACTTTAAGGCAGCGATCTACACCGGAGAAAAAGAGTCACTTTGTGTACCCTCGGAGGCGATTGTTGAATTGAATGGCAAAACAATGGTGTTTTATGAAAAAATGAAAAACAAAACGTTGGCGACATTCTATCCTGAGGAGGTTCGAGTAATTAGTTCTGATGAAACCCGTTCAGCGATCGAGTTCGTCAATCAAGTAGGAGTAAGAGACGGTTCTTTGGTCGTAAAAGGAGCTTATGAGATCATGTCTGCAATGCTGATTCATCAAGAATGACAATTGGAAATATTTTGTTTTATGACTTAAACTAACAAATGATATTGAACTAAATAATGAATGCAATTCAAACAGAAATTGATGCCTGGTACCTATATGGTAAACTCGCAGACAACGAGGAAGATAAGGTTTTGGCGGATGTCTTCCGTCAAATGAGCGAGATCGAATGGAGTCATGCTAAAGCTTTTGCTGAAGCAAACAAGCTTGATTTGCAGGAGCATAGTAATCCTTCCTGGAGGGCAAAGACTATTAACGCAATTGGTCGCCTATTTGGCTATGATTATGTGCTCGGTGCGCTAATGGATACTGAAAAGACTCTCGCTAATGTAGTAGTTTCGAAGAAGAGAAAACATAAGATCCAACTTTCAGGAAATGAAGATTCTCATGTGAAGATCCTTCGTTCTATACTCGATAATGATACCCGAATAGCAGGACATCAACTCTCCCGATTTGAAAAAAGACACCGCTCTGTTGGAGGAAATGCTATTCGGGCTGCTGTCTTGGGAGGCAACGATGGATTGGTTTCTAACTTTAGTTTGGTTATGGGAATTGCTGGAGCTACTGTGGGCGATCAACAAGGCGTTTTACTGGCCGGAATAGCGGGTTTACTTGCAGGTGCTTTGTCGATGGCCTTAGGAGAATGGATCTCCGTGAAAAGTTCACAGGAATTGTATGAAAACCAGATGCAGCTTGAAATGGAGGAGTTGGAAACAAATCCTGAGGGAGAACGCAAAGAGTTGAAGTTAATCTACATGGCTAAAGGAATTCCTGAGGATGAGGTAAACAGGATCGTGGATGAATTGATGACTGACACAAAATTGGCGCACAGTATTCTGGTGAAAGAAGAATTGGGTATCAATGCGGAGGAATTGAAAGGCTCGGCGATGGAAGCTGCTTTGTCATCCTTTTTTCTTTTTGCTATTGGAGCAATTATTCCTGTTTTGCCCTTCTTCTTTTGGTCGGGTTTTACGGCAATTATACTAAGTGCCTGCTTTAGCACGGTTGGACTTTTCCTCATCGGAGCAGCAATCACTCTTTTTACGGGACGAAATGTCTTGTTTTCGGGAACCAGACAAGTTATATTTGGACTCGCAGCAGCGGCTATAACTTTTGGTATTGGAAAGTTGATTGGAGTTTCTATTGCAGGATAATATTTAGGATTATATTTAAAATTTAGGATGATGAACAGTGCACATTTTCATTTAGTAGTGAACCATTTACCGATTATTTTTCCCATAGCTGGATTGATCGTATTAGCGATTGGAATAGGTTTTAAGGTTGAAATGGTGAAGAGAACAGCTTATTTTTTATTCACGATTGGCGCAGTATCAGCGGCAATGGCCATGAATTCTGGCGAAGGAGCAGAAGAAATAGTAGAAGAATTGAATGGAGTTTCGCATAATCTGATCCATGAGCACGAGGAAAAAGCTGAAACTATGGCAATTTTAAGTTACTTGCTCGGATTAGCTTCGGTGCTCGCATTATGGGCAAGCTGGAAAGGAAAGTCTTTTTCTAAGATCGCAAGTTTTGTTGTTCTGGCTTTATCATTGGCGACTATTTTCATGGGTAAGCAAACAGGCACTTCAGGTGGAGAGATCCGTCATACGGAGATCCGTTCCGGATATCAAATGGAGTCAACTCCTGACTCTCAAGATGAACACGATTAGGAAGATTAATTAGAACGTCAGCGAACCTTTCCATACAGCTTTATTACCGCACTGATCCAGTACGATTAATTCTGCTGTTTTTCTGCCTTTCAAGGAGGCAGGAATGTTGAAAATAAGGTAGTTTCCTTTTCTTTCGAATTCAACTAAATACCATTGGTTGTCCAGAAATAGATCGTAGTCTCTAAGTTCGGTTGTTAATTCGGATACACTCCACCTCAATTGTTTTTGAGTTATTCGTTGCTGCTGATCGAAGCCTTTGGGGGAAATGTTTGGCGGTGATACGTCTTGTTTGAGTTGAAAATTACCGACTGCCTTAGTCTCCCCATAGATCCAGCCACCGTTTATTCGGCTGTCGATAGATGTTGCGCGCCCATTTGATTTGGTGCGTGAAATGTACCATCCTTTTTCCTGCAGTTTCTCAGCCGGGATTTTGAACCCAACTTCCACAGGTAATTGCACAGGAGTATTTGCAGTGGAAATCTTGATAACGTCACCTAAAGATATCTTTTTCTTAGTGGGTTGGTAAAATGTATGAGGTTTTATAATTACCACACTATTTTCATTCAAAACGGAGTAGGAAGAATCAGGCACAAAGTTCAATTCGTAAGTGAAGTACTTTTCCGGGACTTCATTATTTGTTCCTTCCTGACGTTTCAATTTGAACGATAGCATATTTTTATTGCCTTTGTTATCTGATACCGTGAACTCAAATGGTGCCAACTGTCCTTGCTCTAACTTGATCCATCCATTTCCTTTTTTGTAAATTTTAAGTAGATTGTTCTGTGAAGTAAACGCTTTTTGCCATTCTTCATTCTGCTTATTGTAACGTTCATAATCCACATGATCGTTTACATACCTTGTTTCATAAAAAGATACTCGGTCCATTCGTTGAACAAAAAGGTCTGCCCCGTTTTTTCGAAGGTGTGCCTCATAAATTCCGCAGGTATTCATACCCCGGTCAAAGTGATCGCTGGTCTCAAAAGCTATTCCTATCGGACCATAATCAAAAAAGTTCGCAGGAACTTCGATTGTTTCAGGATTGGAAACGTAGTTCTTTCCATTGAAATTAAGTTCTACTTTCATCGATTTCCCAGGGATCAGGTAACCTTCATCAGAAAGCGCATAAATACGCATTCCGTGTATTTCAGGTTTTTTATGGTCAGGTACATTAAAGCCAAATAATAATGGATTCAAAGCATCCTCCGTTTTTGTATCCCGGATTTCAAAATGCAGATGGGGTGCGAAGGAATGACCTGTGTTACCTGACAAGGCGATTACTTGTCCTTTGATTATGGGAAGGTCGGTCGGCCTTAAATAAATGTCAACTTCAAAATTTTGCTGTTCCGTTTGAATTACTTTAACTAATGAGTCAATCCTTCCCTTAAGAACAGAACAATGAGCATAAACACTGGTTCTGCCATCCGGGTGATCAATGTAAATGGATTTTCCATAGCCATCAGGTGAGATCTTAACGCGGGATACAAATCCTCTTTCAATGGCGTACAGGGTTAGCCCCTCCTTTCCATTAGTCTTAAAATCAACTCCCATGTGAAAATGATCGGGTCTGATCTCTCCAAAATTGGCAGCCAGTTCCAACGGAATACCCAATGGTGAACGATAATTTAAAGTCATTTTCTGACTCAAGGAATAGGTTAAGCACAGTATCAAAAACAGGATTGTCAACACCAGATTTCTCATTCATCAAATGTAAATGATTTAAAAAATGTCCCGACTTTATCAATAAATAGTTGTCCATATACTTTTCAATACTAACTTTGTGAAAAGTCGTAATTAATGACAGAAAGAATTCAGCAGATCATTGGCACTATTCGAACTAAAATGGTTCAGATGCATGCTCAACTGGTCGCTTCCAGAGAGAAATATGCCTTGTTGGAAACTGATTTTTTGTCGCTGAAGTCGCAGTTAGATGCCCTACAACAATCCAATAATGAGTTGAAGGAAAAGCTTTCTGATGTGGAGCTTCAATTAATCACGGCAAAAGAGCAAGTTGTCAGTACTCCTTTTTCTGTATCCAGGAAAGAGGAAGAGATCGACGAGCTGGTAAAGGAAATAGAATACTGTATCAGTCAGTTAAAGAAATAAGGAATGGCCAAAGTATCCTTAAAAGTCAATGTTGGAGGTAGAACTTATCCACTCACGGTAAATGAGGGGGAGGAGCAACGCGTTCTAAAGGCTGCTGAGGAGATCAACAAAGCCATCAAGTTGCTTCAGGAGAGTTATGCCGTAAAAGATATGCAGGATTTGCTTGCCATGTCTTCATTGCAGTTAGCGACGCGTCAGGGCGCCGTTTCAGCGACATCCCCAACTTCTTCACCTGCTGATTACTCCGTAATTGAGTCTGAATTGGATGCTCTCTCCAAAGAGCTGGATTCTTTAGAATAACCTCCTTTATTTGCTTATTGTTGATTCGCAGAGACAACCTAGTTGTTAACTAAATACTATTGTACATGGATCTAATTGGATTAGTAATTGGTTTGGCAGGAGGAGGAGCAGGTGTCTGGGTTCTTCAAAATGTCATTCTGAAAAACAAACGCAGCCAGATTATTAAGGAAGCAGAACTGGAAGGAGAGAACATCAAAAAAGACAAAATTATTCAAGCAAAGGAGAAATTCCTCAAATTAAAAGAGGAGCACGAAAACACGATCAAAGAGAAAGAACGTCGTCTTCAATCTACCGAAGATAAGGCTAGAGCAAGAGAGAAAACACTTTCTCAAAAGATTGAGGAAACATCTCGCAAAGAACAGCAATTGGAGAAAAATCAGGCTGAACTGGAAGCAAAGGTTCAGGCTTTTGAACTAAAGCACCAGGAACTCGATAGAATCCAGGAGAAACGTGTTGCAGAGCTTTCCAAGATAAGTGGAATGTCTGTGGATGATGCGAAGAATTCGTTGATGGAGGCATTGAAGGACGAAGCACGAACAAGTGCCATGACACATATCAAGGAGATCATGGAGGAAGCGAAACTCAATGCAAACCGTGAGGCGAAAAAGATCGTGATTCAGTCTATTCAGCGCGTTGCGACTGAACAGGCCGTTGAAAATGCGGTATCTGTTTTCAATATTGATTCTGATGAGGTAAAAGGAAGAATCATTGGCCGTGAAGGAAGAAATATTCGTGCTCTTGAAGCGGCTACAGGCGTCGAAATCATCGTAGATGATACTCCTGAAGCAATTATCCTATCTTGTTTCGACCCTGTCCGAAGAGAAATCGCTCGTTTGGCGTTGCATCAATTGGTTTCTGATGGTCGAATTCACCCTGCTCGTATTGAGGAAGTAGTTTCAAAAACGAGAAAACAACTCGAGGAGGAGATTGCAGAGACGGGAAGGAGAACGTGTATGGATCTTGGAATCCATGGTTTACATCCAGAATTAACGAGAATGGTCGGTAGAATGAAGTATCGTTCTTCCTACGGCCAGAACCTTCTGCAACACTCTCGTGAAGTAGCAAATCTGTGTGCGATCATGGCTGCAGAGCTCGGTTTAAATGTTAAATTGGCTAAAAGAGCAGGATTATTACATGATATCGGGAAAGTTCCGGATGAAGAACCTGAATTGCCGCATGCCATCCTGGGGATGAAACTAGCAGAGAAATATGGCGAAAAACCGGATGTTTGTAATGCGATTGGTGCTCACCACGATGAGGTAGAAATGACGACGCTTATCTCACCAATAGTTCAGGTATGTGATGCTGTTTCAGGAGCACGTCCTGGTGCGCGACGGGAGATTGTGGAAGCCTACATTAAGCGAATTAAAGAATTGGAGTCGCTTGCACTTTCTTACGATGGCGTATCAAGTGCCTATGCGATTCAGGCAGGACGCGAATTGCGCGTGTTGGTTGAAAGCGAGAAAGTTACGGACACAAAGGCTGATGAACTGTCATTTACTATATCTCAGCGAATTCAGACAGAAATGACTTATCCAGGTCAGGTTAAAGTGACGGTGATTCGTGAAAAACGTTCAGTTAATTACGCCAAATAACATGCAAGTCCTAAGTGGAAAGCGAATATTAGTTACCGGTGGAGCTGGGTTTATAGGTTCCAATCTGGTGGAAGCACTTTTAGAGAAAGGAGCTTACGTGCGTGTAATGGATAACCTTGAAACAGGTCGCCTTTCTAATTTGGAGGAATTTAAAGACAACGATCATTTCGAATTTTTTAATGGAGATATCCGTTCCCCTCAAGATTGTGAAAAGTCAGTTGTAGGAATGGATGCGATCAGCCATCAGGCTGCTTTGGGATCAGTTCCAAGATCTATAGCATTTCCACATAATACACATGCTGTAAATGCCACAGGTTTTCTTAATATATTGCATGCCGCGAAGGAGGAAGGTATAAAACGTTTTGTTTTTGCGAGTTCATCATCTGTATATGGCGATAGTTCAGTTTCTCCAAAAACAATCGGTTCGGAAGGTAATTTGTTGAGTCCATATGCAGTTACGAAGAAGTTGAATGAACAGTATGCCGCTGTTTATAATCAACTTCATGATATGGAAACAGTTGGACTCCGCTATTTCAATGTATTTGGGCCGAAGCAAGATCCTAATGGGGTATATGCTGCAGCTATTCCGAAATTTGTTGATAAAATGCTGAAAGGTGAGGAAATTATTGTAAATGGTGATGGTGAACAAACGAGAGATTTCACCTATGTGCGAAATGCGATCCATGCAAATATATGTGCTTTAACAACCTCAAATGAGACTGTGTTTGGTCGCCCCTTTAATGTGGCTTGTGGACGTTTCTTTACTTTAAATGCTGTAATATCAACAATCAAGGATATACTGATTGAACAAAATAGATTTAATGACAAGACCATAATCACATATGGTCCGGACAGACCCGGTGATATCAAACATTCGCTGGCAGATATTTCAAAAACGACTGATGAATTAGGTTATACTAGGATTTGGCAGTTCGAAAATGGAATAACGGAGTATTTGTCAGTCTGAATTCTGATGTATAGGTTTTCCCATTTGAGATCGGAAATAGCGAAGAACATTATTCTTCTGACATCAGGCACTGCTATATCTCAAATTATTGCATACATCCTTACACCAGTCATAACCAGATTGTATTCGCCTTCCGAGGCAGCAGAACTTGGTTTGTATATGCGGATCGTTAGTGCAGGCGCAGCTATTGCTACAGCACGTTATGAACTGGCACTTCCTTTGGTTAAATTAGATCAACACTCGTTCAGAATATACCATTTTGCACTTAGAATCACATTGATAACATCTATTGTTGCCCTTCTAATTATGGTGGTTCCTATCATTTTGGCGAAAGATTTTTCAGTAATGATTTTTTACTTGAGTATACCCTTTGGAATTGCTTTATTAGCTTTCCAAAATTTGGGAACGAATTGGTTTGTTCGTATGAAACAGTTTAGGTTAATCTCCTACTCCAAAGTTCTAAGCTCTGCTACCGGTAATGTGTTAAAGGTGTTTTTTGGATTCTTTCAAACGGGTTATATTGGTTTGATTCTTGGAACAATTATCGGTTTTATTGTTGGTTCCTTTTTTTTTCTAAAAGACTTTAGAGTAACAAAAATTAAATACAAGATTAGATCGCGTTCACCTAGAAACAGATTTATGGCTTGGAAGTATTCGGAATTTCCAAGAATAAATTTGCCGCATGCACTAATGGATATGACAAAGGATCTACTTATAGCTGCGATTCTTTGGAAGTTGTTTAGTCAGCGAGAATATGGGCTATATAATCATACCTACCAGATGCTGAGGATGCCTTTGATATTAATCGGTGCCTCTATTGGACAAGTATTTTTCCAACGATGTTCTGAAAAGATTAATCAAGGTGGTAGTGTATTGATTACTGCTTTTCAGTCAGTCAAAACCTTATTTTTAATTTCAATCCTCCCATTTGCCATAGTTTTCTTTTTTGGAATCGAGCTATTTGTATTTGTTTTTGGAGAAGATTGGAAAGAAGCAGGGCAATATGCTGAAATTATGGCTCCTTGGTTCATGTTTAATTTTGTAGCATCACCGATCTCATCTTTACCCTTAATCCTAAAAAGACAAGCTTCTTTTTTTCTTTTGGCTATATTCGGTTCTATTTTGATGATTTCAACATTGGTTATTCCCAGATTGTTATTTGACACTAATACCTTTGAAACGTTATGGATTACAAGTGTTAGTCAAGCAATATATCAGATTTTCGTGATTTATGTAATTTTAAATTTTGCTAAGAATAATATTCCTAAGACATAGATCCCTTATTTATTGTTGACTTACCTTCTGATTAGAAGAAATAGTTGTTTAATTTAGGAGGTCTTGTTTAAAAATTTTAAACGTGTATTTATTATTTGAATTTGTTTGATGTTTGTTGTTTCTTGAAATAATCAAAAAGTTGGAAACACAATCGTACGAAGCACATTTTCTCGGGGGTCGTAACTGGTGGATTGAAATCTTATTAGTTGGAACCTTACTTTCATCCAATTTTGTTTTTGGTAACGAGTATTTATTGTTAATACTTCCTTTTTTGTTGCTATATTTCGATTTCGCTTCTTGGAAACATCTCCTCACCAATCCGCGCCAAAGCATTTTTACCAAAGGTGCCTTACGTTATTTCTGGCCGGTGATCATCTTCGTTTTCCTGGCTTTGATTAATAAGATCTTGAACGGTGGGGAGATCAGTTGTTTGAAAGACTACTACGCTGCTTTTTATCTGATCCCGGTGTTGCTTTTTACCGGGAAACGCTTGTTTACTCGACGCACGTATGTAGTTTTCATTGCATTCGTTTTGATCGAAACGGTATTTGGCGTGATCCAATACCTAACGAATGATCGCAGTTTATTGCTTCCACTAACAGAAGAAACGCACATTCAGACCAAAGCTTTGTTGTATGATTCTCGCGTTTATGGTTTTGGGGCCAATTCTTCGGTTTTTGCCTTACATATCTTCATTGCGTTCTTGTTTTTGTTAGCGGCCGGTTTTAAGCGACTGACCTATTGGTTAGTTTTCACCGGGCTAATTGGCGGTATGCTTTTATCATTTGGACGCGCCGTCGTAGTCATGTCAGTTTTGTTCTTTATCGTTATGTCGATTCAATTGCTTTGGAACAACCGGAAGGAACTCAAGCATTTTATTGTTCATCGCTATTTTCTGCGTGTTGTTTTATCAGCCATTCTTCTAATTGGATTGTTTTTGAGTCCTTGGATGCAAGATAATTTAGCCCGAGGTAATAAAACAGAACAATTGGAGTACAATAAACTTGCTTTTTCTTGGGACACAATCCCATTGTCATGTAGTGAACAACACGCATTACCCTTCAAGGAGCCGTCGCAATTGGATACGACCTCAACACTTTCTCGTAATTTCCTGGAACTCACTCAAAGGATCAATACTAGTGGCAGGAAATTGATCTGGTTAAATTATGTGGACTATCTAAGTGAACATCCCTGGACAGGAAATGGTTCCAACAAATTGCAATTTCGGGCACTTGATCCTAAAACGCGGAAAGTGAATCTGATCCACGCGCACAATTCGTTCTTTGTGTTTTTCGGGAGTCACGGATTTATTTTAGGGGCACTTTACATGTTGCTTTTATTGGTCTGGTGGCAACGAAAAAACGTCGCAATCATTGGTGTAATTCTGGCCTATTCCCTCTTCCAATATGGAATATTTTGGGGATTTTCTTTAATGGATATTGTGTTCATGGCAGCATTGATGGCACCGGTAAATTTGCTAAACATTGGATATAAAAGTTAAAATAGTAGCTCTGGAGCAATTGCCGGTTGAAACCATTACTACCAAACGGTTTCGGCAGGAGTTTCAAATTTATCCCTGGATAAAAAGTCGCATTTTCCATAAATTGATCATGGGCAATGAAGTATTGCAGGAGAAGGATTCTACCGTGCTTCGTACTCAATTGCGCTCCTTGTTTTACGGATTCTTTTCTTTTTTCAGGAAATACGATGCATGGGCATTCACAAATAGCAGTGAGCGCGTCTTGTTAGATGGCAAGCAGTTCGATAAACTTATGGATCCAATCACACAGGCCTATCACATGCGCATGCTCATTGTTGAATTGCAATTGTTCAAGATTTTCAAACGAAAGGAAGTGGCTTCCAAACACGTTGTTTCCAGAGCTTGGATTGTATTCCTGGAAGAGTTGTACATGCGTGTCTTTCTGCGCAAAGTGACATTTAGCGGTAAACCCTTACTCGAGGTGGTAGAAGGTATCTTGAATGATAAAGTTCCTGTTGAACCAATAATCCGAAAATACCTTGCTCAATATCGCGTTATGAAAGGTGTTCTTCGGCTACTGCCGAAGCCTAAAGTGGTATTCTTAACAGTTTCCTATGCTAATTTTGGTTACATCCGCGCATGGAAAGAAGCTGGAATTCATGTGGTTGAAATGCAACACGGTTTGATTGGAGATGGACATTATGGTTATATGTTTCACAAGCGTTTAGACTCTGTTCAGTTTCCTGATTCTGTGCTTGTTTTCGGAGAGCGTGATCAAGAATTGTTTCAATCGCATTCGGTTTTTCCTGCTCGTGTTATGCCGGTAGGAAGGTACATGTTAGATTACTTCAAGGAAAAAGCTGTGCCCAACATTACTCCGGTTCGCACGATCTTGGTTTCATTGCAAGATACGCATTGGAGTGAAGCACTTTTGAAATTCATTCTGGATGTAGATCACTTAGAGCCCAATCGATTCAATTGGGTTATCCAGCCGCGCCGCACACCCGAGTCAGTGTACCGCCTACAGTTCGACCTTCCACAGAATATGGTTTTTTCCCAGGTGAACGTATACGAAGCAATGGGCGAGGCAGATGCACATTTAACGATATTCTCTACAACTGCCATCGAATCCATTTCGATAGGTAAACCTACGTTTTTATACAACTACGATTCGGCGTCGCAAACCTACTTGGGACAATTCTTGTCATCGAATCCGAATGCGTACTTTTGTGATGATGCTGCTGCATTTTTGTCTGCTTGTAACAAGCTTGTTTGTAAAGACAAAGATGAAATTGCAGCTTCGAATAATGCCAATATCCGCGCCGACTATCATGAGAACATGTCTGGTTTTATGAAGAATTTGATGCATGAAGTTGCTAAAAAGTAAATTGGTAAGGTCTCTTGGTATTTATACCATTTCAAACGTAATTAACGCTTCAATACCGTTTTTACTGCTGCCGCTATTGACCAATTACTTGTCTACGGAGGATTTTGGAATCTTAACGAATTTCAAGTTATTGATCGAACTGCTCATCCCGTTCATTAGTTTGAACATGATGACTTCACTGCAAGTAGTGTTTGTAAATCGACACAAAGAGTTGGGGTCTTACATTTCATCAGGGATGATCGCGATGGTAGTGCTTACTGCTCTGTTTTCGCTATTGGCTGCACTCTTTTCGGAAAAGATCGTTGAAGGCACAGGAGTTCCTGCTGCGTTCGTAGTAATGGCATCCGTTTATGCACTCTATCAAAACTTGGTCGAGGTACTACTTTCTGTTTGGCGTATGGAAGATAAAGCAATTTCTTTCGGTGTTTTCCGAATCGCGCGAACGGCTATTGAACTGGTCTTAGCACTGGTCTTGATCCTTGGCTTTGGTATGTCCTTCGAAGGTTCGATCTATGCATTGTCCTATTCTTACGGCTTGGGAACTGTAGTTGCCATTTTCTTTCTCGTTCGGAGTCGTTTTCTGCCTCTTTCCTTTGAGTGGCGACATGTACGACATATTTTCAATTATGGAGCACCTTTGATTCCGCACGTGCTAGGAAGTGTTATGATCGGATATACTGATAAATTGGTGATCACACAATACATGGGGCTTTCTGAAAACGGTATTTACAGTGTAGGATTCATGGTGGGACAGGTGATCGGATTATTGCAAACGTCTTTTAATCAGGCATGGGTACCCTACGTCTTCAATGGTTTGAAATCCGGTGAAGAACAGGTGAAAGTTAGAATTGTAAGATGGACCTACATTTATATGCTTGCAATACTTGCCATTACCTTATTCTTTTATTTGTGCACACCATTGGTATTCATGTTCTTGGGTAAAGGATTTCAAGGAGGAATGGAATTGGTCCTATGGATCGCGTTAGGATTTGCTTTCAATGGAATGTATAAAATGGTTGGGGTTTACTTCTTTTACAGAGAAAAAACGAATTTTATTGCAGTGATCTCGATCCTGACTGCAGTGATCAATTACTTTTTTGTGGTGTGGATGGTTCCGCGTTACGGTTATACCGGGGCGGCAATTGCAACCATGTCAGCGTTCTTTATTCAATTTTTGTGCACGTGGATCTGGAGTACACGCGTGGAGAAAATGCCTTGGGGAAGTTGGGAAATATGGAAAAAATGAAAGCATACTTAGTGGGATATTGGCTTGAGAGCTCAAGAACAGATAAGGGATTGATGCTTGTTTTTTTCTTTTCCATTACTTGGATAAATTTGGCGCCAATGTTCTTGGTATTAAGCTTTATTTTGGCACTCACCGACAGAAACTCGTGCAGCGTTTTCCAAAAGCAATTGTTTAGTTCTCGCTCTGCGATGTTTTGGATGATTGCTTTCTATGTGTTTCATATAGTTGGAATGGCTTGGTCTACCAACTTGGCTTTTGGGTGGTCTGATGTTGGAATGAAACTCTCCTTTGTCATTGTCCCGCTCATTGTTTCGATTGGTCGCATGCAGCTTTCCTTGAAAAAATGGTTGTCATGGGCGGTTGATTGCATGAGTGTGATCGCAGTCGGCTTGCTGATCTATGCATTCTGGAAATCTTGGTATTATCCGGAAGATAATCATTGGGCATATTTTTTCGAAAGTGAGTTTTCAACTTTCTTGCATCGCAGTTACTGGGCAACCTACTGTGCCATTGGCACTGCGTGGGCTTTGTTTGATTGGATTTCCGGAACGCGAAAGATCATCAGCTGGCGCTTATTTACCTTTATTTTACTTGCGGCAGCCACCGTTCTTACCATTTCAAAAGCAGGTATCATCATTCTCGGACTATTATGTTTTTGGCTAATCCTTTATCATATCATCGTTCGAAAATGGTGGAAGATTGCGCTTCCTTGTTTAGCAGTGATGATTGGTTTGATTGCAGGTGTAGCGCATTTCAGTCCGAGAGTTGCGAGTCGTTTTCAGGAGATTCCTAAAGCTTTTTCGACTGTTAAGTCAAGCGGAAACACAGATGTTGAAAGTAATGCAGCCCGAATCATCATGTGGTCGACTTCCGTAATAGTGATCCAATCGAATTGGTTGTTTGGCACCGGAACGGGTGATGTGAAAGATGTGCTGATCGCTACTAACATGGAATTGGGTAATAATGAGGTTGCTGAGAAAAAACTGAATTCTCATAACCAATTTCTAAACAGCTGGGTTCAATTGGGTGTCTTCGGGTTTGTGTTCTTATTAGGTATCTTTTTTTCCAGCTTTGGAACGGCTATTCGCAACGGGTCTCTTCCGGTAACTCTGATGACGCTGGCGTTCTTGATCACGATGTTATTCGAATCGTTTGTGGAAACACAAGGCGGGATCATTCCGTTTTGCCTACTGATGGCTGTCTTGAATCAACGGGCAGAAAAAATCGCTTGATAAAGGGTTTCTGCTAACCACCAGTCCTCGGGTGTGTCTACATCTAATGCTTGCCATTTTGGAACTACCAATGGCCGGATACGTTCAAACTCCACCCAACTTTTTTGACGCAGATCGGCGATCTTGAATAGATACAACAGTCCGTTCACATCATATGCCGGTGGCAAATCTTGTCGGCGAACTACATTGTTTTTATTGAATTTGCTTAGTAATCCGTCGCATTCCTCAAACAAGGTATAGAAAGGATGTCCTGCCGGTTCATTCACAGCTATCAACGCTTGATCCCCTTCCTGAAAATCGTTTATAGCCTGAACCAAATGCTCCTCTGTTCGAAAAGGACTTGTAGGTTGCAACAACATCAAGAATTCCGGTTGGGGTTGGTATCGGGAAACTGCATCTAGCATCACTTCTAGCATGCCAGCTGTGTCAGACGCTAATTCCGGAAAACGTTTCAGAGCTATAACACCGTTTTTTTGAGCTATCTCAAGTAACCCATCATGGTCCGAACTCACCACGATCTGCTGTTCTGCAAATACTTTCTTCGACACAAGAACTGCGCGTTCAGTCAGTGAAGGTCCGCCTGCAAAGGATTTACTGTTTTTTTCAGGAACGCCTTTCGAACCTGCTCGAGCAGGGATCAGTACCAATGTATTGCTTGTAGTTGGACGCATCAGAAACGAATGTGTTTGATATCTTCTTGCGCTTTCAAGAAATCTTCGGGTTTACCAATGTCCAGCCAATATTGAACAATCGGGTAATTTATAACCTTGCAATTATTCGCAATCAAATGCGCCATAAGATCGGTTGCATTGTAGAATGTATTCGATGGGATTTGACGCAAAATTTCAGTTTTTATGAGGTAGATTCCCGCATTGGAAAAATACACGTAGGTTGGTTTTTCCTTCAAGGAGGTAATCTGCTGCCCACTGGTTTCTAATACTCCATAAGGAACATCCACCCTATAGGAAGTACTCGCAACTGCCATGTCGGCACCGGATTCTTCAAACTTGCGGTAAAAATCTTCGAAATCGATGTCAGTTAACAAGTCGGAGTTCATCACAAGCATCGAAGGCGTTGAGATATTCGGAATCAATGTAACAGCTCCCAAGGTTCCCAATGGATTTTCTTCGCGGATGTAATCGATCACCAATCCTTTGTCACTTCCATCACCAAAGTAGGTTTCAATTTGTTCCGCTTTATATTTTACCGAGATGTGTAATTTTTCAATTCCGTAAAGCGCTAAGCGATCAATGTTGTGTTCGATGATCGGCTTATCACCTACTCGTAATAAGGGTTTAGGCGTTTCGTCTGTAAGTGGACGCAAACGCTCGCCACGACCACCGGCCATAATTAATACTTCAACAGGTAAAACGGTTCTAAGTCGTTTTAGATCAAGGAGCTTCAACAATTTTCCGGCATCATCAATGACCGGAAGCATCCCAATCTGCTGTTGTTTGATCGAGTCAATCGTAGTAATAGTGTAATTCTCTTGACGGATATGGCGAAACCTGGTGTGCATTACCTCAGTGATCGCATCATTCAGTGATTTTCCACTGATCAAGCCACGACGGATATCCCCATCGGTAATTGTACCGACAACTTTTTCTTCCGCGTTCAGAATAAAAACAGCCTCTCCGTTAACGGCATTTAATTGCTCAAGTCCATCTTTGATAGTGGCTGAATCCGGTAGTGTATGTGTTGCCCAATTGATCATAGTATGCGAAGTTGGGAACTATCTATAGAACTGCAAAATGTGTCGAACTTTTGCAAAGGCAACCGCTCCATGTTTCGCAATGAATTGGCGCTGCAAATCTTCGTAAACTCCTTGCTGGTGAATGCGTTTCCCGATATGGAAATCGTGAATTTCTTTACTAAAATTAGACTTGAATTTGAACAAATAGTCGTTTTCATCCAAACTCAATCCGCCGCCAAAATTCAATGATTCGATCTTATGATCAACACACCAGAAAGCCATTTCTGATAAAAGCAGGTTTGATGCGGGGACTTTCGGAAATTCCAAATTGCGTGCGGATAGGTAATAAGTAGCCAGATTTCCAGAAATAAAGAACAAGGCTGATGCGTAAACGATCCCATCCTTTTCCACTTTTGCAAAAAGTAGTTTGTCTCCCAGGGCTTGGATCAGATCCAAGAAAAAGCTATCTGAGAAAAAATAGAAATCAGTAGCTCCGGAATGTACCATGTTTGCGTGGTATGCCTGTTGAAAGGCCTTGACATCTTGTTCCGCGAAAACAGAAACACTCCACATATAGCCTTCTTTTTGAAGCTTGCGAACCAAGTTTCTATTCGTCCCGGAGAATGATTTCATCCAAACCTGTTCTCTATCTTTTGTTTGAAGTACCACAATCCGTCTATTCAATAGGTTGGTTATATTCTGCTCAAAAAAGCACGTTTCATTGTATTTGTAGTGATAACGCACAAATTCAGTCACCACATTTTTTCGTGATGCAATTTCCGCCATGAAGGCTTTCTCGGCTGCATCATAAATGTTTTCTGAGCTTTCAACAGGGCCAGCGTAACCATAGGGCGAAGAAAGGTCGAAACAATCTGAATTCGGAATTGGAAGCACTATATATGGGTAAACCCACAAATCATCTCCTTCTGAATAAACTGCAATTTCATAGTAGCCTCCTTGCATATGCGCATCACAAGCAAGGAACTCAGGTTGGTAATAAATGTCTAACGAGCGCACATAATCAAGTACCTCTTGAGGTAGACCTTGATTGTCTAGCTGCTTAAATACCTGAAACATTGAATCCATGCTTTAATTCGGTGACGATGCGTTCCATATCAGCAGCATCAAACCGCTGATCTATAGGCAAAGATAGCAAAGATTTCGCCAGGTCCTTGTCCTCAGAATCCAGCCAATGCACGGGAGCAAAGATACCTGCTTGTGCTAGAAGTCTCCTGATTTGGTCACGTTCCTTAATTTGGATCATGACGAACAATTCATTTGTTTCTATTAGATGAGCCGGACTTGTTTTCAAGAAATTTATTAATATTCTGGCATTTGTTTGTCGTTTTGCAAGAATGGCATTCCAATTGTATGAATTCAATTCTTCTAGGGATCTAAAATAAATTTCAGGCCTTTGCAACGCTTTTTCAGCGCTTGCGAATTGCTTCAGGAATTCATTTTCATCTAGGATCTTCCCGGTTTTCCATAACTGTTTCAGTTCTTCAGCCTTTTTCTTTTCCTGAAAATATTTAGAAGGAATAGCAGTGTAGTTCTGGACGTTATGGTTGCTGACTACAACTGCCAGGTCTAGCTCCATCCATTTACGTAAACTTGTAAACGAGGTCGTCCCAACTTGTTCATGGAGTGCTTTTAGACTTTGTACACAGTCCTCGATAAGAGTAATGGATATATTTAATAAATCTTTTGGTACAGGACAAAATCCATTGAAGTGATTCCAGACTACGATAGCTGTTTTTTCCGATAATTCGGTGGGTGAACGATATCTTTTCACATCAAGATCTGGAACTTTTAAACAAACGCGTTCAATTGTTTCTTGACAGTAATGTAAAGGAAAATATACCGGACGATTATTATCTTGAATTTCATTGCGTAAAATCCATGCGAGTGCATCAGCCCCAGTTTCAAAACCAACAAGGTGTTTATTGGGAAACTGGAAAAAGTGGAATGAATCCTCTTCTACTTTGAAGTTAACCGAATCGTTTTTAGCGAATGCACCACCTATATACTTTTCCCGACTCATTTAAAAAGTAGATCTTTTCAAAAGCAGATTACTCCATTCAATTTTTGAAATGAAGTTTGCGATTTGTTCACTTGCGTCTCCATTTCCATAAATATTTGGAACATGTTCAAAAGTCTTTTTAAATGCAGGGTCGATAGCTTTTAAATAAGCTTTTAGAATTTCGTCTGAATTTACAGGGATATCGATAACATTGACATTTCTTAAGCGACCGTCTTGTCGGGATCCTACATTGATAACCGGGATTCCAAAACTATGAGCTTCCACCAGACCGCTTGACGAATTTCCTAGCATCAATACACTGTATCTCTGAGCGGCATAATAATTAACCCGACCTAAACTAGGAACAAAGGTTACGCGTTCGTTTTGCCTGCTAATTGCTTGAAGAGTTTC
Source organism: Crocinitomicaceae bacterium (assembly GCA_044340465.1). GTDB lineage: Bacteria > Bacteroidota > Bacteroidia > Flavobacteriales_D > Crocinitomicaceae > M0103. The sequence goes on from JBIITO010000009.1 coordinate 32,350, forward strand.
GTTTATTTCGTTCCCACCTATGTCTGTGTTTGCCGCTGTGAACAAAAAGTGAGCGTCAGTTTGATCACAAAGTTTTGTGATCAATTCTGTCAAAAAAGTGCTGTTTATCGTTTGGCCAATAGTTTCACTATGAAAGGTTGCTATCACCAATGGAGAATCTTGTGGTAAATTAAATCGTTCACAGAACGTTACTTTATCAGGCAATTCGATAGATAGAATCTCGTCTAGCCCGGGTTCTCCCGATACGCAGATTCTCCAATCTTCTTCGCCCATTTTAAGCAAGTTGTTTTTGTAGATTTCTGTTGCTGGAAAATGTAAATGGCTCATTTTACTCACTGCATGACGCACTTGATTATCAGTTGCGCCCTCCGTTACTTCACCCCCTGAAATGTGAGCAACAGGCACAGATTGAAATAAACATGTGGAAACGACAGGAATCAATTCTGAACGGTCACCAAGTACGATTACCAAGTGCGGACAGTAATTTACCAGAAACTTAGCAAATTCGATCTGTAATTGAGCGTTTGATATGCTGACATCATCAGGCGAATTAGTTTCTACTTGATGATTTATTTTTTTTGCAATTGGCATGCCATCGGCATCAATCTCGCTTACTGTGTATCCTTGGTTCTTACTCAAATGCCCTCCAGCAACAACTAATTCTGTTTGAAATTCTTCCCTTCCTAACAATACTTGGATAAGTGGTTTCAGTAAGCCATATTCTGATCTGGCTCCCGTGAAAACAATGAGCTTCTTTCGATTCATTCCCATGAAATGTGTTTACGAGTTAGCGCTTGATTCTGTGTAATATTCATCACCAATCGCCTTCCAATAAGTGATTCATATTCCTCCATACCCAAATCGGCCATTGGTCGTTTACCAACCAACATACTTTCATCGATGATGGTTCCGGAGGTAAGTTCACGAGTAGTATAAATTCCTTTTTTTACGACTTTTTGCGTAGCCACCTCAACGGGTTGAATCCGCTTAATGCCGTCGCCTAACGCTTTTTCAATTTCACGAATTCCAGAAACTAAGGCAGCCAGTTCTGTTGGGTCCAAAGAAGCCTTATGGTCAGGACCATCCATGTTTTTATCGAGCGTAAAATGTTTTTCGATGATGCGTGCTCCACGTGCTGCGGCCGCTAAAGAAATAGCAATTCCAGCGGTGTGGTCGCTATATCCAACGGTTGTTTTAAAAGCAGCTTGAAGCGTGTCCATTGCTCGTAAATTCACCGTTTCTAAAGGAGCCGGATATTCGGAAGTGCAATGTAAGATCGCCACTTCAGGAGCTCCATTGTCTATGAGGGTATAATATGCGCGCTCCACATCAGCCAGGTTGCACATTCCGGTTGACAGGATCACAGGTCGCTTTTTACGTGCGATCTGTTTCAAATAGAGGAGGTTGTTGATCTCTCCGGAACCTACTTTGATAAGAGGAAGTTGAAGCTCATCAACCAAGAAATTCAAACTGCTAAGCTCATCCGGTGTGGATAAAAAATCTACGCCAACTGATGCGGAGTAAGCTTTCAATTCTCGGAACTCGTCGTAGCTCAATTCCAGTTTTTTTAGCATGTCAAACTGCGTACCTTCACCATCATTAGCCACCTGATAGGCTGCTTTCGGTGCGTCGGCTGTGATCAGTTCTTCTGTTTTCCAAGTTTGAAACTTGACACAATCAACGCTGGCTGCTTTTCCTGCATTGATCAATTTTTTCGCCAGGTTGATATCACCGTTGTGATTCACTCCAGCTTCAGCAATGATGTATATCTTGTTTTCAAACATATCTCAAAGGGTTACGCTGCTTGGAATATTTACCACTCGCTCCTCCAACCAAATGGAATTCTCTAAGCTATCGGTTTGACAATTTTGAAAGGCCGGAAGACGATTCATCAAAGTCCAAATTGGTCTTGTCATCACACCCTTGTCATTCGAAAATTGAAGAAAGGCATCCCGTTCTTCTTTGGAATTCAAAATGATGGTATTCAACCAATAGTTGGCTGTAGTGTTTGGTATTTCTGTTACCACATGCACTCCTTGTTTGGTCAATTCCTCCTGATAGAAACTTGCCGTTTCACGTTTGTTCTTCAAGATCTGCGGTAGTTGTTCCAACTGCGCACAAGCCAATGCAGCATTGATGTTTGGCATCCTGTAGTTGTATCCGATCTCATCATGGTAGAAATCCCACGCATGTGGAACTTTCGCAGTGGTTGTAAGATACTTGGCTCGTTTGGCCCATGTTTCATTATTGGTCACAATGGCTCCACCACCTCCGGAGGTGACCGTTTTATTTCCATTGAAACTGAAAGCCGCAATATGTCCAATGGTTCCTGTATGTTGCTTTCCAACAAACGAACCCAAGGATTCAGCTGCATCTTCGATCAACACGATATTGTATTGATTACAAACGTCCAGCAACTCATGAATGTGCATGGGGAAGCCAAAAGTGTGCATCGGAACACAGGCCTTTATGCGTTTGCCAGATTGTTTATTGATACATTCGTTGCGTTCATTCTGAAACGTTTCTTTTTCCAGGAACTGACGAACAGCTTGAGGAGAAAGTCCGAGCGTATATTTATCCACGTCTAAAAAGACCGGTTTAGCTCCAATGTATGAGATCGCATTCGCGGTTGCCACGAAAGTCAAAGCTTGTGAAAGCACTTCGTCGTCTCTTTCAACACCGGCAACAAGCATGGCCATGTGCAAGGCCGCAGTTCCATTTACAGCTGCGATGGCAAATTGTACACCGGTAACTGCACACATATCGCGTTCGAAACAATCCACGAAAGGTCCAACTGAAGAAACAAAAGTGCTATCGATACATTCGATCAAGTATTCACGCTCTTTACCACCGAAATAGGGGGCATGTAAAGGAATGAAGCCCTCCTGACCGAATCGACGTCTGATTGTTTCTACGATACCGTTGAAATCCATGCTGCGAATTAGATGTTGTAAATATCAGCTTTGTATTGTCTTAGATTTTCAGGTTTCTTGAACCATTCAATGGTTTGACGCAAACCTTCTTCCAAGGTAGTTTCCGGTTTCCATCCGGTATATTCCAATAGTTTTTTGTTATCGCCATAAAGACGGAATACTTCTGAATTCTCAGGTCTCAAGCGTTGTGCTTCCTGAATGATCGTTGCACTTGGATTGACCTGTTTGATCAGTTCTTTGGCCAGGTCGCCAATAGAAATCTCGTTGTGAGTAGCAATGTTCACATCCTGACCATTTAGTTTATCGCACAAAGAAATTTCAACAAAACCACGAGCGGTGTCTTTAACGAAAACCAAGTCGCGAGTCGGGGTAAGGTCACCCAAACTGATCTCTTCGTAACCGTTCAACAATTGTGTCATGATCGTAGGGATGATCGCTCTTGCAGATTGTCTCGGACCATAAGTATTGAATGGTCTAACAATCGTGATCGGCATATCAAAACTTCTGTAAAACGATTCAGCGATACAATCTGCACCAATCTTGGTTGCGGAATAAGGTGACTGACCTTGACGCGGGTGTTTTTCGTCGATTGGAATGTATTGTGCGGTACCATAAACTTCTGAAGTAGATGTAACAAGAACCCGTTCAGTTCCTAGATCCTTCGCCGCTTGAACAATGTTCAAAGTTCCTTTCACATTTGTATCGACGTACGCGTCAGGTGAGTGGTAAGAATAGGGAATAGCGATCAAGGCTGCAAGGTGGTATACTATATCGATTCCTTTCATGGCCGTTCGCACGCCATTTGGGTCGCGAACATCTCCGCTGAAAACGTCTATTTGTTGCAAAAATTCTTTGGGAAATGTGTCTAGCCAACCCCAAGAGTTAAAACTGTTGTAATAACAAAAAGCTCTAACTTCGGCACCTTCTGCAAGAAGTCGTTCAACCAAGTGAGACCCAATGAAGCCATCGGCTCCTGTCACTAAAACCTTTTTTCCTTTTAATCGCATGAACGAAATTTAAAGTTCAAATATAAGGAGAAAATGCTTGAACAGGGGAGTTTACGATGGAAGTCCCTTTGTTTGAGCCGGAAATCAAGAGGTTGCTCGGGTTACTATCTGCAATATGGAGTGTGATCGCTACTTTTGTCTAAAGTAAACAGAAATTGAAAAAAATCATTACCATCCTTGGGGCACGTCCTCAGTTCATCAAAGCAGCGGCAGTTTCTTCTGTTTTTGGAAATCATTTTGACGAGATTCTAGTGCACACAGGTCAG
>JBIITO010000077.1:0-11655 GCA_044340465.1 Crocinitomicaceae bacterium
TCTTCAGGAAATGGCCCGAATAAAGGATGTAAAATTAAGTAAGGCCAATTTCTCGATCATTTGTCCGGATTTAAGCGATCTTTCATCCTATGTCAAGCAGCTAGATCGTTCCGTATTTAAACTGCTGAAACAAAACCTTCCAGGACCTTTCACCTTTATTCTTACAGCGTCGAATGAAGTACCCAAATTATTTGATTCGAACAAAAAAGAAGTGGGAATCCGAATTCCTGACAATCCGATCACGCTTGAATTAGCCAAAGCACTGGGAAATCCAATTGCGGTTACTTCATTGCACAATGAAGACGACCACATTCAGGATTATTTTGCTGATCCTTATGCCATTTATGAAAAGTACGAAGATGTCGTGGACGTGATCATAGATGGAGGATTTGGACAGCTAGAAGGCTCAACGATCGTTGATTGTACTACCGGTGCACCGGAAATTATACGTCAAGGTATCGGAGAACTGATCTGATCAATTACGATAAGGTTTAGAGAAGTAGATAATCACGATCGTACCCAGAATCGTAGGTGTCAGCCATACTACCAATGGCGGAAGAAAATCAACATTGTTCACTAAAAAAGCTGTTATTGCAGCGATGTAACTACCGGACATTTTCCCAATGTGATCTCGCATGAGCGCAGAAGAACCCATTTCCTTTTTCAAAAAATAAATCCGCACATCCTTCCAACATTGAGCAGCACCTGTAGCGCCAAAAACCAATAAAATTATTGCCGTATTCCAGTTTGATCGAATCATGAACCAAACCGCAACGAATAATATGATGACAAAAACCAACGCATATGCGACCGTGTAAAACTTATCCGAGTTCTTTACCAATCTCGTTTTTCGAAAGTTATTGACCCGCAATCCTGAATGTACCAGATAGAAACTAAAGAATCCGATAAGTAAGAGAAAAATATTATGCTTAACGATACTAACATATGTAGCCGTAACAAAAACAATGAACATCATCAACGCATACAATTTACCTGCTCGAACATGAAGACTGTCTCCTTTACGGAGAATAAAGACACCCAATCCAAGAAGCAGTGACAGAATACCTGCCCCCACATGAACCCAAAGAATTTCCCTGATCATTTTGTTAAAACAATGCTTTTGATAATGAATTTAAGGAAATATTGCCCCGATTCGCGAATTCAAGGTTTTAATGTTGATACTTTGAATTAATGACTTTATAAATCAAATAAATATTTGAGGAAATTAGCCTTATGGTATTAAGCAGATTCTGGCTTGTCATTTTCATTAGTTCCCTGCTCTTTATTGTTGCGGGATTGTTTTTGAACAAGCACTATAACATCGATTACATTCTCAACGGCAAAAAGGATGACCCTGTGCTGATTACAGAGAAGTATGTACACCAGCTTCCTTCAAACATAAGGGATAGCCTGAAAACAAGCGAAGAGCAAACAGTGGTAATCAATCTAAACGAAGCAGACACAGATACCACTTATGTCTTAAAAAATAAGGTTGTACAGGTTTTTAGCGGTGTTCAGAAATCGGATGGACTACTTCAAACCTGTAAGAACAGTTTGTTTGATATTATTTTGCCTCTGCTTGCTTATCTAGCTTTCTTTTGCGGAATCATGCAGTTGCTCATTGATTCTGGCGCCACAGAGAAATTAGCCAACCGTCTGAGTCCCCTTTTCGTTAAAGTATTTCCTTCCGTACCCAAAGGTCACGAGTCCATCTCTTACATGACACTTAATTTTTCCGCCAACTTTCTGGGACTGGATTCTGCCGCAACACCTTTTGGTCTGAAAGCCATGCAAAGTTTGCAGGAGATCAATCCAGACAAAGACAAAGCTAGTGATGCGCAAATCATGTTTATGTGTTTACACGCTGCAGGACTCACCCTGATTCCCACTTCGATCATTGGATACCGCGCTGCCCAGGATGCAGCCAACCCGGCAGATGTCATGCTTCCATGTATCATCACTTCCTTTATCGGAACGATTGCAGCACTGCTCATTGTTGGGATTCGTCAACGAATCAATTTTAAAAGTGCCACGTTGCTCGTAGCAATCTTCTCTGTCATTGCAGCTATTGTTGGACTTTTGTTCTATGTTTCCAGTCTTGATCTGATCGGAAAAAACTATTTCACAGGGAATTTCTCTGGTTTATTATTAATCGGCATCATTGCTTTCACACTCATCTTTGCGTTTCTTCACGAAAAGAAATTCAGAGAAAAAGATACAACCGTATTTGATTCCTTTGTCAGCGGAGCAAAGAATGGTATTCAGACCGGAGTTACTATTTTTCCTTATGTACTCGGAATGCTGGTAGCCATCTCCGTTTTCCGCAATAGCGGACTGTTTGAAGTGATCAGCTCGTGGATCTCACAAGGATTTTATTATCTGGGAGCCAGTAAAGAGATTACGGATTCATTGCCGGTAGCGATGTTGCGTCCCTTCAGTTCTGGTGGTTCGCGTGGTTTTATGATCGATTCTATGAACACGTATGGCGTGGATTCCCTGACCGGTAGATTGAGCTGTATTTTCCAGTGTAGCGCTGAAACCACCTTTTATGTGATCGCCGTTTATTTTGGGGCAGTAAACATCCGAAATACACGATATACCTTAGGAACGATGTTACTTGTCGATCTGATCTGCGTTTTAACCGCAATCGGTGTCGCACTATGGTTTTTTTAGTCCCTATGAGAAATCCGTTTAAACGTAAAAAAAGTAGTGTCGTAAAATCAGTAGTTCTGCCTGAAAAGGTGACTATCAAGCCCATCAACTACCCGGCGAAGATCATTTTGGCATGGGCAAAAGCCATTGAAGGGAATCAGGAATTGCGTTTATGGCTTAAAGAAAATGGTTTTGAAGAGCTCACCATGGCAACCTATGCTATTGAATTAAAAGAAGAGGCTCGAACCTGGCTTATGCAAAATGGTTACCCTCATCTAATGGCTATGATCAATGCAGCAGAGGGAAATGAAAATGCACAAAACTGGCTCAAGTCACACAACTTTGATGTACTTTACCACATGTCACTTGCTATTGAAGACGAGAAAGAATCATGGGAATGGCTCGGAAAAAATGTTACACCAGACATGTTTATCCTTACACAATCGATTAAAGCCGTGAAAGACAAGATCGAAGAGCAGCACAACGATATACATACATTCAGGAGAGATAATTAATTCTTCTGTTCTTTAAAATTCAAAAGAATTTTCAATTTCTTTTACAGGGTAAAGGAAAACGGCTCAATTGAAAAAAGTCCCAATAACAAGTGTTTTTGAAATTGGTTGTATCCATTGTGAGCTCGTAATTCAAAAGTGATTTTGGGGCATTTGAAATTGCGGGAAAACAAGCTTTTAATTTCTTTTCCCTGAAATCATCTAATCTGTTTTCCATTTGAATTGAAAAATTACGTGATCGTCCAGTTACAAGATCAGCTGTAATTGCTCCAATATTGCCCGTTAAAAAAAAGCTTAAAAACAGGCCCAGCAATACGTAAATTCGGAACTCACCCAGTCTCTTGAGCTTCTGTGCAATGAATGAAATAATCAACATTTCTGCAAATAAAAAAACTTCATAGGAAAGATTAACTGTTCTATGCTGCCCCATTATCCCGGTAGACCAATATGCAGGAAAGATGGAACTAGCGAGAAGTAAAATAAAAATCACACCGATCCAAAAAAGAAGTTTCCTTGAATGAGAATGCTCCTCAATCACATATCTAAATGGTTCGAATGCCAAAATAGCAAGTACCAATAGTAAATTAGTAAGACTGAACAACCACTTCATAGAAAACCTTAGTATTTGCAAAAAAGTCATCCAAGAGGAATGTAAAAAATCATGGTTATTAGGAAAGTAAGATGCTCTAACATTATTACCGGGAGCAAAATAGATAAAACAGAATGTTGCACAAGCCAACAAAAACGTAGCTGCCGCGAATTTTGATCTGTTTCCTTTAACAATTAAAAGAGCAGAAATAAGAACGCACCAAATAGCCAGTACCTCATTACATCCGGCGGCTAACAAAAGAAACAAGAAGCTCCAATTCCTTTTGTTGTTTTCAACTAGAAAAACGAAATAGATCCAATAATTAAAAAAGATAATTCCAACTAAATAGGTTACGCTGCCCGTATACCAATACAACCCTTCTGATACAATTGGCATCCCTTGAATATACAAAACAACAAACATTGATGCTATCAACCCATTTTGTTGAATTCTTATGAAACGCCTAATCAAAGCCCAAATAGAACAACAAAACAAAAGAAAAAGCATGGCAGGAATTAGTCGGTATAATATCAGATTATCCCATCTGATCGGATTTAGTACCACAAGTAAATTTGAAATGAACCTGCCATTCCAAGTATTGTATTCATTGACCGAAATGGTCCATAAATCGGCTTTTCGACCCATTAAAGCATAGGTATAATCATCTCCCATAGGGAATGCAAAAAAACCATTCAAACTGATCAACAGGAATGGTAAGACGACAAACATAGTCCAGAGAATTATTGAATTAAGCTTGTTCCGTTTTCGATGATCTTCAAAAAAATTCGTCATTTTTCTATCTGCGTATACCTCACCTCTACTGCAGTTGCTCCTTTTCCATAGGTTCTGAAATCTGCATCGTAAAAAGATATTCCGGTTTTACAGCTAAGAAAATCTCTCACCTCCTGCTTCAGGACCCCTTCACCTACCCCATGAATGATCACTAGTTTACGTATGCGTTTCTGCAAAGCAGCCTGATAAAAAGTTCTAAGCCCCCTCATCTGCCGATCCAAGATCTCTGAATTGCTCATACCACGGTGAGAATCAATTAGTGCCTCAATGTGCAGGTCAATCTCCCACAGGTCCTGATCTCTCGCGCCTGTATGGCTTTTCTCTTTTACGCTGACATGGTTATCTTTCGTGAGCAGGCCGTCCTCAAGCACTTTTAAATTTTCATTCTCAGGAATTTTATAATCCGTTCCGTGAATTTTAATCAGTTCATTAGCCGAAACAGTGCGCTCAAATCCATGCTCGTCAACGATAAGGTAACGATGAGCTCCCAGAACTGATTTTACGGTCCCGCCTCCTTTCTCAGAAAGGAATCCTACTTTTTCATTTTGTTGAAAGGTATTCAAAGTACCAGCCGAAATGTTCATTAATCCAAGAGTCTCCGATCGCTATAAAAAGTATTGGAGCAATTACCAATCCTACCCAGAGAAATATCAAAATCATTTTAAATAACATTCCAGCATCCTTACGAATTGGGGTCTTGAGCACATCGTTGACATGTTGTGCAAGGATCTGGTCGGCTTCGTCCGGATTGAGATATCCTAAATATTCCTGAATTCGGTTATTTTCAAGAAGAAGAACGGTTTTGATTCTCTGATAATCCTCGTTAGACAAATTGCGATAGGTCGTTTCATATGTAATTCCCTCTTCTTTAAATCGTTTCCGCAGTAAATATTGTTTTTGCAAACTTCGAACACGAAACGCCATTAGGAAGCCAAAGATCATGGTAAGCCAGTATTCACTGAAAAATCCAAAACCGATCAAGGCGAGTGAAGATACAAATGAAAAGATAAGTAGAAAAAGATCTTGTCGCTTATGCAACAGCAAATTGAACAATTGACCACCATCCAAAGGATCTATCGGCATCAAATTCAGGATATTCAGAAATAAAAACAAAATCCCCATGTCAACCATCCAACCCTGATGAAAGCTTAAAGAAAAATAAAACAATGCAGCACCGATCAAGATTCCAGGGAACGGGCCCAATCCTACTACCAACAAACTTTGTCTTTGGGAATACACCTCTTTCTTGCCCTGCACAAAGGCCCCCATGAGAGGGACAAAAAGCATTCTCACATGCTGATAATTAAAGATTTTCATCATGGCAAAATGTCCTAATTCATGAATCAGAAGAACTATTACCAAATGAAAAATAAAGCTTATGCTATCTGAAAAAATAAACAAGAACACTACAACGAAAAGCAAAATAGAAAGAAGTGTCTGCCAAACATTACTCTTCGGCTTTTCTTCAATCAATGCCGGCTTCTGAGGATACAAATCAAATTCCACAAGCTAAAAATAGGGAATTTTATTTCATTCTTGAACGAAGAACATTTAACACATCTTCCAGTTCAAAGCCTTTAGCTTTTAATAGAACGAGGTAATGAAACAAGAGATCTGCGCTTTCAGCAAGAAACAGGTCATCGTCCGTTCTCAATGCCTCAATAACAGTTTCTACCGTCTCCTCGCCTAATTTTTGTGCAATTTTATGGGTTCCTTTGGATTTTAAGGAAGCTACATAGGATTCTGAATTTTCACTCTCCCAACGCTGACGAATAGTAGTCTCCAACCCCGAAAGAATTCCAAAAGAAGTCGTTTTCTCTTCCTGCCAGCATGTCTTGGTCCCGGTATGACAAGTTGGTCCCGCTGGATCAGCCAGAATCAGGATCGTATCGTTGTCGCAATCCACTTTTATATCTTTTACTTCGAGAAAATTACCACTATCTTCTCCTTTTGTCCAAAGGCGCTGCTTACTTCTTGAGAAAAAAGTTACTCTTTTCTCTTCCTTCGTTTTTTCAAATGCCTCGAGATTCATATATCCAAGCATCAGTACCTGCAATGTCAGGCTATCCTGTATAATTACCGGAACCAACCCGTTATCTTTATCAAAATCAATTTTCATACGCTGTTATTCTGGTAGCAATACCTTTTTTCGTTAATTCCTTTTTTAACTCACCTATTTCAATCTCACCGAAGTGAAACACACTGGCAGCAAGGGCCGCGTCTACATCTGCTTCATTAAACACTTCCACAAAATGAGCCATTGTCCCACATCCCCCTGACGCAATGATTGGCACATTAACGCGTTCAGACAAGGTCTTAAGTGTTTGGACCGCAAACCCCTGTTTTGTTCCATCGTGGTCCATTGAAGTAAAAAGTATTTCTCCTGCTCCCAACTTCACTGCTTCCTCGGCCCATGAAAACAACTCGAGTTCGGTTTCTAACCTTCCGCCATTTAGAAATACCTTCCATTCGCTACCGACCATCTTGGCATCAATTGCCACCACAACACATTGGTTACCAAAACGTTCTGCTAACTGCCGGATCAATTGCGAATCTCGCACTGCAGCTGAATTTATCGCGATCTTGTCTGCACCGTTTTGAAGCATGATCGATGCATCTTCAACCGAAGTAATTCCTCCCCCCACGGTAAATGGAATACTTATCTGCTCTGCAACGCGGCGCACCATTTCAGAAAGTGTTTTACGACGCTCATGCGTGGCCGTAATGTCCAAAAAAACGAGTTCATCTGCCCCCAGTTCTGAGTACGTTCGAGCTAATTCTACCGGATCTCCAGCATCTCTTAATTCCACGAAATTAACCCCTTTAACTGTACGACCGTCCTTAATATCCAAACACGGTATAATGCGTTTCTTTAACATGTACTGTCCAGTTTAGCCAATTCATTCAGATCAATCCTTCCTTCATAAATCGCTTTTCCGATCACCACCGAAGGAATTTTTAATCTTATCAATTCTTCCACATCCTCTATTCCGGAGACACCACCACTGGCAATAAGAAACAGATCCGGAAACATCTTCATTATTTGTGAGTACAATTCATTGGAAGTCCCCTGAAGCATACCATCGCGGGAAATATCTGTACACAGCACATCACGAACTCCTAAACGGTAATAGCTGGAAATAAATTCGAACAGATCGATACCACTGTCATCGATCCAACCGTTAACCGCAATTTTACCATTCAATGCGTCGGCACCGAGAATAAATTTAGATGCTCCGAATTGCTTAATCCATTCACTAACGATATCAGGATCTTTGGCGGCCAAACTTCCAATTGTCACCTGAGTAGCTCCCGCATTTAATACATTATCAAGATCTTCTCGTGTTTTGATCCCTCCACCAAAATCCACTTCCAAATTAGTCGCGTTACAAATAGCTTCCAGGGTTGAAAGATTAATCACTCTACCTGCTTTTGCGCCATCCAGATCGACCATATGAAGTCTTGTAAATCCAGCATCTTCAAATTGCCTGGCAATATCAGCCGGATTCGTGTGATAGACTTTTTCGGTCGCATAATCTCCTTTGGTCAAGCGAACACAATTCCCATTTATAACATCTATGGCAGGTATGATCTTCATTTTCGCTGTTCAATAAATCGTTTAAGAATTTCCTCACCGGCTTTACCGCTTTTTTCAGGATGAAACTGGCATCCAAGAAAGTTTACTTTCTCGAGGGCAGCACTAAACTTCACACCATAAGTACATGTAGCCGAGGAGTATATACTTTTGGGCGCAAAATAGCTGTGCACAAAATATAGATCAGAAGTTAATCCAGTCAATATTCCACACGTTTCTTCGATCTCATTCCAACCCATGTGCGGAATTTTCAAGGAATCTTCAAATTTTAGTACCTCAACATCTTCAAAAATCCCGAGTCCTGTTGTGTCACCTTCTGCCGTCTTTGAGCACATAAGTTGCATACCGAGACATACACCTAAAACAGGTTGCGTCAATGATGGTATAATCTCATTCAGTCCTGTATGACGCAATTGTTCCATTGCCGGCGCAGCATGTCCTACCCCTGGAAATACGACTCGATCGGAAGATCTAATCACATTCTCATCAGAAGTCAGTACAGGCTCAATTCCCATTCTACGAAAAGCAGATGCGACCGAGAAAACATTTCCTGCACCATAATCAATGATCGCTACTTTCATCACAACATTCCTTTGGTAGATGGCAATACGGCATTGACACCATCCCGGCGTTTAGCCATTTTGATCGCTTTTGCAAACGCTTTAAAGATCGCTTCTATCTTGTGGTGCTCATTCACTCCTTCAGCTTTGACGTTCAAATTGCACCGTGCTCCATCCGTAAATGATTTGAAGAAATGAAAGAACATTTCAGTGGGCATCTGACCGATGGATTCTCTTTTGAATTCAGCCTCCCACTCCAACCAGTTTCTTCCACCAAAATCGATAGCCACCTGAGCCAGGCAATCGTCCATAGGCAAACAGAATCCGTAGCGTTCAATCCCAAGTTTTGAGCCGAGCGCCTTCGCAAAACATTCTCCCAAAGCAATAGCGGTATCTTCGATGGTATGGTGTTCATCCACCTGCAAATCACCTTTTACACGGATTTCTAAATCCATTTGACCATGCCGAGCCAGCTGATCCAGCATGTGATCGAAGAAATGAATACCTGTATCAATCGTAGATTTCCCCGTACCATCCAGGTCGATTCGAACAGCTATATCTGTTTCGTTCGTCTTCCTGGAATAGGTTGCCACACGTTCTCCCAATTTCAAAAAGGTGTAAATCTCCTCCCAATCGATGGTTTGAAGTGCCACAAAATTCAGTAATTCCGACTCGTCTATTGACACTTCATTTTTTCCTGGATCATTTGGATTCACCATGTAAATGGCTTTTGCACCAAGGTTTTTAGCCAGTTCGACATCTGTCAAACGATCACCGATGACGAAAGAGTTTTCCAGGTCATACGTACCATCCAAGTATTTCTGAAGTAATCCCGTTCTTGGTTTTCTTGTGGAAGCATTTTCGTGAGGAAAAGTAGTATCAATACATTCCTCTGAAAAAACAATACCTTCAGATCGAAAGGCTTCCACCATCAGTGTATGCGGACCAATGAAATGCTCGTGCGGATAGGAGACCGTTCCCAATCCATCCTGATTGGTAACCATTACAAGTTCAAAATCAAGTTCACTCGCAATCTTTCCCAATCCTGAAAAGACACGTGGATAAAATTTGAGTTTCTCAAAACTATCCACTTGAAAATCCACAGGAGGTTCGAGGATCAGGGTTCCGTCGCGATCAATGAATAAAACTCGCTTCATTTTATTTGTAATATGATGTAATACAATTTATTAGCTTCGCATTCTCGTCTGGTGTGCCAATGGTAAGTCTCAATGTATTGGCGCACAAAGGCTGTTTACTTCGATTTCGCACAACCATGCCATTATTTATCAGATAATCATAGAGGTCGTATGCATTTTCAACACGGATCAGAATAAAATTGGCATCACTAGGATAGACTTTCAGGATTCTTGATTCGGAATGCAGAAACTTTTCTAATATGCCGCGTTCTTCTTTAATGAGTGCGATCTCTTTTTGAGTCTGTCCAACATCCTGTAATTTTTGCAAGGCGAAGTTCTGAGTAAGTAAATTGATATTGTAAGGCGGTTTGATCTTGTTGACCCAAGAAATCAGTTCTATAGAAGCAATCATCAATCCTAAACGAATTCCAGCCATCCCGTAAGCCTTTGATAAGGTTTGAGAGATAACGAGATTCGGAAATTGATCCACATAGAAGCTTAAAGATTCTTGTTCTGAGAAATCAATGTAGGCCTCATCTACAACAACGATACCATCAAACTCCTCAACGATTCGAAGCATATCCTCGACTTTAAAACTATTGGCTGTAGGATTGTTGGGAGAGCAAATAAAAAGTAACTTACTTCCTTTGGATGACTCGAGAATTCTATCTACCGGGAGTGAGAAATCTTCATTCAAAAGAATCTCATTAAGTTCGATATGATTGATCTTGGCTGAAACGGAATACATTCCATACGAAGGACTAATAGCTGAAACACGATCTTTACCAGAAATACAGAACAAACGAAATAGTAAATCGATGCACTCATCCGAACCATTGCCGAGAAATAGTTTTTCGGGAGAAATTCCTTTAATTACTCCAATCCGTTCTTTTAGTTTGCGTTGAAGCGGATCAGGATAGCGATTCACCCCATTATCAAACGGATTTTCATTGGCATCCAAAAAGATACTTGCTTCTCCTTCAAACTCGTCACGAGCAGAAGAATAGGGCTTAATATCTATAAGTTCAGGTCGTATGAGTTCCGATATTTTTCTCATGAATTCAAGGATTTTAATCTAATCGAAACGGCATTTTTGTGAGCGTCCAATCCTTCTGCACCTGCCATAGCCTCTATGGTTTTTCCAATATTTTTTAGTCCTTCACTACTAATTTGCTGAAAGGTGATTTTTTTGATGAATGAATCCAGTGAAACACCCGAATACATTCTGGCATAGCCATTTGTGGGCAAGGTGTGATTTGTTCCAGAGGCGTAATCTCCGGCACTTTCAGGTGTAAACGGACCAATAAATACAGATCCTGCATTCACAATGCCCGGGAGCAATTCATCGTTATACTCTGTTTGTAGAATTAAATGTTCAGGAGCATATTGGTTAATAATGGATAGTAGCTCCTCCTTCTGAACGACCATAGCGGATGAATTTCCCAAAGCTTTTGCAGCTAACTCATTTCGAGAAAGTTGTTGAAGCTGAATTTTTAATGATTCTTGTACTTCCGCGACTTTTTCTCTGGAAGTAGCTAGCAAAATAACTTGAGAATCTGCTCCATGTTCTGCCTGTGATAAAAGATCCGCTGCAACAAAATCCGCTACAGCACATTCATCAGAAACGACCATCACTTCACTAGGACCCGCGGGCATATCTATGGAGACGCCTAATTGTTGAGCGTGCTTTTTGGCTGCAGTAACATATTGATTTCCAGGCCCAAAGATCTTGTAAGATGAATTTATACTTTTAGTTCCAATTGTCATTGCTGCGATAGCCTGGATACCGCCTAATTTTAATACTCTTGTAACGCCCACT
>JBIITO010000078.1:0-11636 GCA_044340465.1 Crocinitomicaceae bacterium
GGATTGTTGAAAACAAATCCTTTCCCGTTCAATCCACCCGAAAAATCGAGTGTTGTTCCAATAAGGTAGAGGTAACTCTTTTTATCAACAACGACTTTAATACCATTATCCTCGAATGTTTTGTCCCCCTCTTTTTCGGTATTATCAAACGTAAGTTGATACATGAGACCTGAGCATCCTCCGCCATCTACACCTACGCGAATAAAAAATCCATTCTTTCCTTCATCTTCCATAAGACGAAGTGCTTGCTTGCGAGCCGATTCTGTTACAGTGATCATAAACTGTTTATTTAGATTAAATATAAATAAGTGTTTATTTCCTGGCAAAAATACCAATAATGTGGTATTTGACAAATTTAATTCTTCGGATATAACCACTTCAAGGGTGAAATTGTTTAAAGCAGTATTATTTCAATATTCCGTACATTTGTATGATTTCAATAAACTTGAACATCTTTAATGATATCGAATCTATTGAGGATATACCCAATCCTGTTCTTACCATTGGGACATTTGATGGAGTACATCTAGGTCATCAGAGAATAATTGATAGATTGAATCGTGAGGCGAAGTTAATAGGTGGTGAATCCGTCTTATTTACATTTTGCCCTCATCCGCGCATGGTTCTTTATCCTGAAACCCATGGTTTGAAATTGCTTCAAACCCAGCAGGAGAAATTATGTAAGTTGGAAGAAAATGGTTTACAGAACATAATAATTCACCCATTTAGTTTCGATTTTAGTAGATTGACGGCTGTAGAATTCGTTCGTGACTATTTGATTAATAAACTTCGAGTTAAAAAGCTCGTTATTGGATATGACCATCAATTTGGACGTAATCGGGAGGGAACGATTGAATTTTTGAAAAGTATTGCAGATGTTTATGAGTTTGAAGTGATTGAAATCCCTGCACAGGAAATAGATGAAGTCAACGTGAGTTCAACCAAGATCAGGGGCGCGTTGTTAAATGGTGATGTTCAAAGAGCATCTGAATTTCTAGGGTATTCCTACATGTTGACGGGGCTTGTCATGGAAGGAGAACAACTCGGTAGATCGATGGGTTATCCAACAGCTAATCTCTCGATACAGGATTCCACCAAACTTATTCCGGCTAATGGTGTATACGCTGTGAAATGTTATATAGACGATAAAGTCTTCTGTGGGATGATGAACATTGGAATACGACCGACTGTTTCGTCCCAAGAAATGTTGACTCTCGAGGTTCATTTATTTGATTTTTCTGATACTATTTATGGTCAATTTGTGCATGTTCATTTTATCTCACGAATAAGAAATGAACAAAGGTTTAATAGCGTAAACGAATTGAAAGAACAATTGAACAAGGATGAGAGGATGGCTCGTGCTATGCTGCTTGATTTGGTGCGTTAATAATTTTAAAGCACAGGAACATTATCCATTCATCCCATGGGAGGAAGCTTGTTTGGCAATGCCTGATACTGTTTATTATATTTCGTTTTCAAAGAGTAAAAGATCATCATTACCCGACAGTCTTGCCAGATTCCGGCATCTTAAGGCACTCGATCTCTCTAGAAATCAATTGTCTGAACTCCCAAATTATTTTGGTTCATTTGATAGTTTAGCATATCTCGATCTGTCCAGGAATAAATTCGTGATCTTTCCTGTACAGATTTGCCGAATGATAAATTTGAGATCGTTGATACTGAACAGAAATGGATTCGAAGAGCTGCCAGAATGTATAAGATTTCTTTCCAAATTAAAACATCTTGATCTTTGGTCGACACCAATTCGAACATTCCCGCCTGGTTTTGCAGAGTTGAAAAATTTAGAAACCCTCGATCTTCAAGGAAATCGCTATTCCGTAACATTTCAAAAACAATTGAAAGATCGGCTCCCTGGTACCAGAATTTTATTAGACCCGCCTTGTGATTGTATGAAATGATTTCTGCACTTTTTTGGGCAATGAAGTCAATCAGGAATTATTTAAATTGTTTCGGGATAATGAAGTAATTTGTTCGATTTAGATTAATTATCTGATATTCCCAATTGGCATGTCTTGTTTTTTATCCGAGATATATTCCTGCTTTTGTCGGATTATTTAACGAAAAAATGTACCTTTGATTCGTCAACAACTTAAATGATTATGAAAAAACTAACATTTATTCTATTTACAGCACTGTCTGTAAGTGCATTTGCACAATCAATTACTGAGAAATTGTATTTTGATTTGAACGTAGGAACACGCACGGGAGGCAGGTCGTCTGATCTGTCTAAATTGGGTGCCGGTTTACACCTCGATGGAGGGGTAGGTTACGAGTTGAGTGAGCTTTACGCAATCAAAGCTGACCTCGGTTTTGATACTTACAATGCCAAAGATGAGGCAGGTCTGACAGAAGACAGATCGCTAGGGGTTCGTGCCTCCATACAAGGAGTGGTGAATGTGTCTGAGCTTGCTGGATTCGGAACAGAAACTTTTGGTTTGAAGTTCCACGGTGGATTTGGTTTTTACACAAACTCGAATCCAAGTTTTAAAGACAAATATGCCGGTAAATTTGTGGATCCGGGATTCAAAGGAAATGATGATATGGTTAATTTCATTTTTGGACTTAACCCGCAGTATCACCTTACCGAAAAACTTTCAGTTAATGCTGATTTATCTCTGATTTTACTTGCGGTCCAAAGCAACTATGTAGATCGAGTTTTTGATAATACAGTCAACAACGGAATGGGTAATATCTTCAATGCTTCTGTAGGTATATCTTTCAAATTGTAATTGGCTTATTAGTGAAGAAATCTATTTAAGGGGGAACTACCCCCTTTTTTTATTAGGTATATCGCGCAATCATTATTTTTTTTACCTTTCCTAAGCTAATCTTTTAACTGATGAAAAAGACTTTCTACATTTTACTAATCCTTGCTACCCCAATTTCGGGTTTTTCTCAATCAAGTAAGCTTTCTATTGATTTCAGCGGTGGGGCTAGATTTTTAGGTAAAACTTCCGGCCTCACAAGAACGGTTCCCGGAATCCATTTTGACATTGGAATTGGTTATCAATTGAATGAAAATGTCGCTTTGAAAGGTGAAGTGGCCTTAGATCAATACATTGCGAAAGATACGGCTTCTAATGCCACATTTAAGTATGATTCTGGTATTAAAATGACCTATTTGTATGATAGGTCTACGCTGATTCGAACCTCCATCTATGCTGTTTTGAATTTAGGTGCAATCGCCGGTTTTCAAACGGAAAAATTTGGAATGAAAACCCAAATAGGTGTCGGACTTGCGTCCAACAATAATGCTGATTTTAAATCAAACTACTCAAAATCGTTCTCAGATCCTGGAATTAAAGGCAACGATGATATGTTTTGTGCAAGTATTGCACTAACGCCGCATTATCGAATCAATAGTCAAGTATCATTAATTGCTAATCTTGGCTATACCTTACTTGCTAAACAAAGTCACTATGTTGATCGTGTAGTTGACCCCACACAAATTAGCGGATCAGATGGATTAGTGTATTTATCTCTCGGAATTTCTTCTAAATTGGGTAAGTAAACAATATGATTTTAAAGCATTGCGCGCATTTTTCTGTTTTAGTTTTGATAAGATAATATTGTACTAAGTCCAAAATCAAGCGTAATTAGGGTTAGTCTGAATCGATGTTTTTTCTGAAACACACATACTGATTATTAGCCATAAGACCATTTATTCACAATAGATTAAAATCTATCCTTTCGGCTATATCAGAGCAGTCACCCATTTTCAGAGTGAGAGCGGAGTAATTCAGAATTCAGTGCAATCGTCACAAGTTCTAAAGTCTTGAAATCTTAAAATTATTGCTTCGGAAGCCTATATATCACCGCGCTGACAGAGCGGTGAAACGTGACAAACAATGTTCAACTTTTGAATACACAACATTTGGCCGCCTTCAGATGGGTTTTCTAAACGAAGCGTGAGAAAAATGTATTAAAGAATGACGTTGGGCGCAGAGCGGAGAGTGAGAAAGAGAGCCGAGAAGTGTCTTGAAGTCTTTCTCGGTTCTCACAGCAACGCGGCCTATATTCTATCAGCAAATCTGTCTCATGCATCGCAAAAAAAAATGAGCATATACGTCTACACTTCGAAATAATAAACGAATGGTAACTGAAGATAGCCTTAACGTGAATAATACGTGATCATTCAGAGATTCAGTTCGCCTTTATTCTCTAACTCTTTGTAGTGTTTTACCAAATCAAGTGCGGCAGGAATTACATCGCTGCTTAACACGATTAATGAGCCTTTTTGAGCATTCTTAATGGCAAAGGTGATCGCCTCTTTTTCAGACGGAATGATCGTGGTTTTCTTTTTGGGATCCACCATAGTAATTCCATCGATGAGCATTTGGATCAGCTCTTCTTCTGTTTTTCCACGTAGATGTTTGTCTTGACGTATAATAATCTCATCAAACGTGCTGGCTGCTGTTTTACCGATCTCGTTGTTGTCTTCCTCGCGTCTGTCTCCGATTCCAGCGATGATTCCCACCTTTACTGTAGCTTCCATCGTGTCTACGAATTTTTTCAGAGCGCGCATTCCGGCAGCATTGTGTGCATAATCCAAAAGTACGGTGAAATTCTTAAACTCGAATAAGTTCAATCTTCCCGGAGTTTGGGAAGCGGACGGAAGGAACGATTCAAGCCCAGCTTTCATATCTTCAATATTCACACCTTGAATATTAGCGGCGAGAATGGCAGGTAATACATTTTGGATCATGAATTCAGCCTTTCCACCATAAGTCAAAGGAATTTCCTCTGCTTTCATAACGCGCATCTTCCATTCTCCTCTACAAATGGTAACATAGCCATTCTCGTATACGGCGGTAATTCCGCCTTTACGCTGCAAAGCTTTAATTCGAGGATTGTCCTCATTTAATGAGAATAGGGCTACATTGCAATGCACACTTCTACGCATCTCGTAAACAAGGTCGTCATCCGCATTTAATATGGCATATCCATTTGGTAAAACTGTCTCTGGAACCACTCCTTTTACTTTCGCAAGTTGATCAATAGTGTGAATTCCTTTCAATCCAAGGTGATCTGCTTCCACATTAGTTACAATGGCCACATCACAGTTTTTAAAACCCAATCCGGCTCTTAGTAATCCTCCTCTCGCACATTCCAATACCGCAAAATTGACAGTGGGATCTTTTAGAACGAATTCGGCACTAGCAGGCCCAGTGCAGTCTCCTTCCATTAATAATCGGTTTTGGATATAAACCCCGTCGGTTGTGGTGTATCCTACGCGGTATCCCTTCATTTTCATAATGTGAGCAATAAGCCGGGTTGTAGTGGTCTTTCCGTTCGTTCCGGTTACCGCTACGATGGGAATACGAACATTCGCACCATGCGGGAATAATTTATCTATTACCGGTGCTGCAACATTGCGAGGCAGTCCTTTGGCGGGCGCGAGATGCATTCTAAAGCCTGGACCTGCATTTACTTCCAATACTGCGCCTCCAGTTTCCTTCAAAGGCTTGGTAATATCTGTTGTCATAATGTCTATGCCGCAAATGTCAAGATCGATTATACGTGAAATACGTTCAGCCATCGAAATATTAGCTGGGTGTACGAAATCAGTTACATCTTCAGCGGTTCCACCTGTGGAGAGATTGGCTGTGTCTTTCAAAATGAGCATTTCTCCTTTTTCGATAACCGAATCAAGCGTATATCCCTTGGATTGAATTAGCCCCATAGTTAGTTCGTTGACGGTGATTTGTGTCAAAACCTTTTCATGGCCGAATCCTCTTCGAGGATCACTATTTACTTCATCAATGAGTTGTTGAATGGTTGATAAACCATCGCCAATAACATGTGCAGGCGTTCGAAGAGCAGCTGCCACCAGTTTATGGTTAATCACCAATAAGCGGTAATCGACACCGGTTATGTACTTTTCAACAATAATTGAATTGGAAACGTTTTTCGCCGCTCTAAAGGCCACAAGTGCATCTTCATAGGTGTTAATATTAACTGTGATTCCCCGACCATGATTTCCATCTACCGGCTTAACTACTAAAGGAAAACCGACATATCTGCAGGTGTCCTCAAGACTACTTTCTCTCCGAATAATCTCACCTCTAGGTACAGGTACATGTGCTTGTTCCAGCATGAACTTTGTATCTTCTTTGTTGCAGGCTAACTCAACACCTATACTGCTTGTTTCACTGGTGACAGTCGCTTGTATGCGTTTTTGGTTAGCACCATAACCCAACTGACAAAGTGAATATTTGTTTAGTCTTATCCAAGGGATTCCGCGTGCTTCGGCTTCTTCAATGATCGAACCCGTGCTTGGGCCAAGTCGATAATATTCTCTGATTTCACGCATTTCCTGGATGACTGAATTAAGATCGTAATCTTTACCATCAATGATAGCCTGACAAATTTTAACAGATTCTTTCGCAGCATATTTCCCTACTTCTTCCTCCACATAGGCAAAGACAACATTGTATACACCCTTCTCGCCATATCCTCTGGTGCGACCAAATCCGACCTCCATTCCTGCCAAACTCTGTATTTCCAATGCAATATGTTCAATAATATGCCCCATCCAAGTGCCCTTTTCTAATCGTTGAAAAAAGCCGCCGGGTTTACCAACAGAGCAACGGTGTTCATACATGCTTGGAAACATCTTTTCCAGTCGTTCTTTGAATCCGGGAATTTTGTTTGAAGGAAGGTCTTCCATTTCTTCCAGATCGAGAACCATAACAATAAGTTTGTGTCTTCTAACTGACCAATAATTTGGCCCTCGCATAGCATTGATTTCTCGGATTTTCATGTAGTTCGTTTAATGGTTGTTGAAAAAAAACAATTCGTTTTTATAAATATATAAATTTTTTCTTCGAATATGTTTTAAATTTACAATGCGTCATTAATAAATTTTTAGTTCAATGATCAACGCCTACGCTAAAGGTATCCTCATTCCGATCGGAGGAAACGAAGACAAAGGGAATGGAGATAACGAAATGTATACCATGGAATTTATTGAAAATGGAATCCTGCATCACATTGTGAGACTTTCTGGAGGAGAACATTCCAACATAGTAATTATTCCTACGGCATCAAGTATCCCAGATGAAGTTATAGAGAATTATCAGTTGGCATTCGAGCGACTAGGATGTACGAATGTACATATTCTGGATATTCGCGAACGCGAGCAATCAGAAGAGGAACAAAATATTGAATTGATTCGAAAAGCGAATGCAGTGTTGTTTTCCGGTGGAGACCAGTCAAAAATTACAGGAAAAATAGGGGACACCTCTATCCATCACTTGCTCATGCACAAGTATATGAACGAAAATTTCGTCATTGCCGGAACAAGTGCAGGAGCTATGTGCATGTCCTCGCAAATGATCACAGGGGGTAATACCACGGAGTCCTTCAGGAAAGGAGTCGTTGGGATGGGTGAGGGAATGGGCTTTACACCCAATCTAATTATTGATTCACATTTTATTCAGAGAGGTAGATTTGGTCGTTTGACTGAAGCGGTCGCTAGACATCCCAAATTGATCGGAATTGGATTGTCCGAAGATACGGGCTTAATCATCCGTAACAATAACGAGTTTGAAGTAATCGGTTCGGGAATGGCGATCATTTTTGACGGTCGAAATCTTATGCACAATAACCAAGAAATACTCAAAGAGGGAGAACCAATGACGTTGACCAATATGATAACACATGTTCTCTCCAACGGAGATAGGTTCGAAATCAGCACAAGAAAAATCAGCGTTTTACCTATTTGGGCACCGCTCGTTTGATTGAGTATTCTTTGCCCGTCTTGAATTTGAGTCGATATAATGAAAAACTTTATTTTCTTTGTGACGCTAATTACAATTGCTCATTGAGGTGAGATCGGGTATTGAAAGTTCAGGAAATTTTATAAGAAGGATCATTGATTTTTTTTATCCGCCTTTTCGTCGGTTTTTTTCGATTCAGTTCTTTCGCTATGGTGTAACGGGCACTTCAAACCTCGTTTTTGGTTGGTTTACGTATTTTTTCATCTACAACTTTCTCTTGGAGCATCGGATGGTAAACTTAGGTTTTGTGACTATGAGTTCGCATGTTGCAACCATGGTAATCAATCTTCCCATTTTGCTTACAACAGGTTTTTTTCTTCAGAAATATGTAACGTTTTCTTCGTCTTCTTTGAGAGGTAGAGTGCAGTTGTTTCGTTATTTGGTTGTCTTTATGATCAACCTGGTGATCACCTATACGGGTTTAAAACTGCTGGTGGATCAATTCAAGTGGTACCCAACACTGTCAAACATGGCTATATCGGTTGTCAATGTGATCGTTAGTTATTTTTCTCAGAAATATTTCACCTTCAGGATCAACCCAAATTCTCAGGAATTGGAGGATTCTTCTCTGTAGATCAATACCGCCTCTGTTCCATCCGACTTCTTGAATCCTCTATACATGCCTTCTGTATTGAAACTAAGTGAAATGTCTCCTTTACTGTTCACGGCAATCAATCCTCCATCACCTCCAAATTGCAAAATACGTTTCTGAATGACCTCTTCTGTGGCCTGTTGCAAGGAATAATTCCTATGTTCAACCAAACAGGACACATCGTACGCTACTACACCTCTGATAAAGAATTCACCGCTACCGGTGCAAGATACCGCGCATGTTTGATTGTTGGCGTAATTTCCGGCACCGATCATGGGGCTGTCTCCTACACGACCGAATTTTTTGTTTGTCATTCCACCTGTCGATGTAGCGGCAGCAATATTTCCGTGTTGATCACATGCTACAGCACCTACGGTTCCAAATTTTGAATCTTTCTTTTTGCTGTGATCCAGCTGAAATGAATCGGACCCCTTGATCTCCTGCCATTGCTGGAATCGAAATTCATCATAGAAATAATCTGGGGAAAGAATGTCGTGTCCGTTCAATTTTGCAAATTCCATGGCGCCTTCACCTGCCATAAAAACATGTTCACTTCGATCCATGACGTCTCTGGCCAGTCGAACGGGATTTTTGATGCCTGTTATCAACGATACTGCACCAGCCTTACGTGTTTTTCCATCCATGATCGAAGCATCCATCTCGTGCGTTCCTGCGGAGGTAAAAACACTTCCTCTACCTGCGTTGAACAAATGGCAATTTTCCAATGAAACAACAGCAGCCTCTACGGCATCCATGGCCGAGCCGCCATTTTCCAGAACTGAATATCCTGAATTCAAGGCTTCTGATAAAGCGGCCTTGTATGCTTTTTCCTTTTCAGGGGTCATCATTCCTTTAACCAGTGTTCCGGCGCCGCCGTGGATTGCAATTGAATACTTCATTCGATCGATTTTATCCTCAAATATACATTGGCTGGTGCCATCAATGGTTAATGAGAACAGAATTAATTTCCAAAAAAGCATCAAATCAGAATAATATGTCTAAATTTGCACGTCGAAAGTCGACATACATAATAATTATTTAAGTGATATTGGCATGTATTTAAGTACAGAAGTAAAGAAAGAGATCTTCAAGAAACACGGTGGTTCTGAAACGAATACCGGTTCTGCAGAAGGTCAGATTGCGTTGTTCACACACCGTATCAGTCATTTGACTGGACATTTGAAAAACAACAAGAAAGATTATGGGACACAGCGTTCTTTGCAACTTTTAGTTGGTAAAAGAAGAAGCTTGCTTGATTATCTTAAAAGAAAAGATATCGAAAGATACCGTGCGATCGTAAAAGAATTAGGACTTCGTCGTTAATTCTAGAACGTACAAAATTTATGGAAGAGGGGACAGTCGGACATGGTTCGAAGTTCCCTTTTTTTGTGTCTTCGATTTTGAAAAATTGGCAATAAAACAAATATGAATATAGGAAAAACAAAGTCCATCGTTACCGGAGGTAAAGAGATCTCCGTACAGACAGGTAAGTTGGCAAAGCAAGCGGATGGTTCCGTAGTAGTAAGAATGGGTGATACGATTTTATTAGCAACAGTCGTAGCTGCACCCGAAGCAAAAGAAGGCGTAGATTTCCTTCCATTAACAGTTGATTACCGTGAAAAATATGCAGCTGCAGGTCGTTTTCCTGGTGGTTTCTTCCGTCGTGAAGCACGTCCATCAGAGTCTGAGATCCTGATCATGCGTTTGGTTGACCGTGCGTTGCGCCCATTGTTCCCGGATGATTACCATGCAGAAGTACAGGTAATGATCCAGCTTTTGTCGTATGATGGAGTGAATAATCCAGATGCATTGTGTGGATTGGCTGCTTCTGCGGCGATCGCTGTTTCTGACATTCCATTCAACGGGCCAATGTCAGAAGTTCGTATTGGACGTATTGATGGTCAGTGGGTAGTAAACCCAACCATGCAGGAAATGAAAAATTCGGATGTGGATATGATGATCGCAGGAACAGCGAAGGATATCAACATGTTGGAAGGAGAATTCAGAGAAATTTCTGAATTGGAAATGGTAGAGGCTATCAAACTCGCTCACGCGGCAATCAAAGAGCAGTGTCAGTTCCAGTTGGATCTTGCTGCTGAAATTCCAACAGCCAATCCGAAAAGAGAATATAGTCATGAAGTACACAATGAAGACGTGAAAACGAAAGTGTACGAATTTGCTATGGAAAAATGTAAAGACGTTGCTCGCATGGGCTTGGCTAACAAAGCAAAAAGAACGGAATTGTTTGATGCGATCAAGTCTGAATTGAAAGCGACCTACACGGAAGAAGAATTAGCAGAAGTTGGTGGATTTGTTTCTACCTATTTCTCTCAAGTGAAGAAGAAAGCTGTTCGTTGGGTGATGTTGCATGAAGGAAAACGTCTGGATGGACGTAAGTTCGAAGAGATCCGACCAATCTGGGCAGAAGTAGATTACCTTCCTATGGTTCACGGTTCAGCTGTCTTTACTCGAGGTGAAACACAATCATTGACTACGTTGACATTAGGTGGTAAAATGGATGAGCAGTTGATCGATGGAGCGACCTTCCACGGAACGGAGAAATTCATGTTGCACTACAACTTCCCGCCTTTTTCAACAGGAGAGGCAAAACCACTTCGAGGTACATCCAGAAGAGAGATCGGTCACGGAAACCTTGCGTTGCGTGCGTTGAAGAACATGATCCCATCGGATTTCCCGTACACACTTCGTTTGGTTTCAGATATTCTTGAATCAAATGGTTCTTCATCCATGGCTACAGTTTGTGCTGGTACGCTTGCATTGATGGATGGAGGTGTTCCTGTTCATGCACCGGTTTCAGGTATTGCTATGGGATTGGTTGCTGATGACGGTAAATTTGCAGTGTTATCTGATATCCTTGGAGATGAGGATCACCTGGGAGACATGGACTTTAAAGTGACTGGAACAGAAAAAGGAATTACTGCTTGTCAGATGGATATTAAAGTGGATGGTCTTCCATATGAAGTGTTGATCCAGGCATTGGAACAAGCAAAAGCAGGTAGAATACATATTCTAGGAAAGATCACCGAAACCATTGCACAACCAAATACAGAGTTGAAACCGCAAGCGCCACGTATCGAAGCATTCAATGTGCCTAACGACATGATTGGTGCAATCATCGGACCTGGAGGAAAGATCATTCAAGCGATGCAAAAAGAAACGAATACGACGATTACCATCGAAGAATTGGAGAATGGTGAAGGCCGCGTACAGATTCTTTCCAA
>JBIITO010000010.1:0-36169 GCA_044340465.1 Crocinitomicaceae bacterium
GCAGACATCTTATTTCATTCGGGGCATCTTCTTACGCCCACCCATCATTTGAGCCATGCGCATCTGATTTTTCGACGGAGCCATTTTCATCTGGTTCTGCATCATGTTGATCTGATCACGCATCATACCAGAGGTATCCATCTTTTTCGCTTCAGCCAAGAGCTTTTCAGCTTCGCTCTTTCTTCCTGTCTGCATACAAATACCAGCAAGATGCATGCGCGCTACCGCATTGTCTTGTCCAGTTCTCAAACCAAGTGTCATGGCCTTGCGTAAATACTGCTCACTCTTTGCGAAACCGAATTCTTGTGTATTCATTACCGCCTGAAGGAATAACACATAGGCGTGTTGACGGCGGGGCATTAATTGGGGATGCGTAATGCGATTGATGTACTTCTTCGCTTTGTCCGTATTTCCAAGTCGCATCTGATTCAATGACAAAATCATATTCTCATTTCGGAAGAACGAAAGGATAATGATGGCCGTAACGAATAAGAAGGTGATCCCCCATCCCCAGTGGCCACTGGTAAACAAATACGTATTAAAGAAAAGTGCTGTGGCTGCCAATGCGCAGCGAATAAAAAATCCGATCATGTGTTAATCTATTGTTGCAATACATTTCAATTCAATGGCGATGGGTGTCGGCAAGGAATTGATCTCGCATGTCGTACGACATGGAAGGTTATCTTTAAAATATTCAGCGTAAACGCGGTTGTAGGTATGGAAGTCACGCTTCATGTTTACCAGAAAAACCGTCACATCCACGAGCCTATCCCAACTAGAACCTGATTCTTCGAGGATAACACGAACATTATCAAAAACGCTTCTGCACTGTGCCTCAAAATCAAATTCGATGAAGTTTCCATTTTTATCCAGCTTCAAACCAGGAACTTCTGAATCCGTTGCATCAGATCCTGCTACGCGCGGACCAACACCTGAAAGGAACAATAGATTGCCAACTTTTCGGGCGTGAGGGTACAATCCAACTGGTTTAGGAGCGCGTTCGGTGGAAATTCTGCTTTGATCAGCCATTAATGAAATTTTGTGCAAATATAGGTAATCCTTCCAATCTCTGCGTTTAAGGTGCTGGTGGACCAACGTAGTCCATACAGGGGTTTGTACCCACCCAACACTTTGCTTTTAGGCGAAGTTCAATAACTGTGTCGGTAGTCACTTGAAGATTAATATCCACAGTATTTTTCCACTGGTTGAAGCAGCCCGTGTCTTTAATTTTGTAATATTGATTGGGGACCTCACTGTACTTTGCTTGAAATTTATCCAATGGCAGCGATTTATCCTTGTGAATAATCAAGTAATTATCTGGTGGCAGTTTCAGCGTTGTATTGCCATCCTGATCAAGAGTGAATTCCCTGATTAACGGTAGATTATCAGAATATTCTCGACCACGGTAAACCTTGAATGACTGACCAGATAAGGGTTCATAGTAACCTGCGGCTATATCCAAAGATGGTTTAGCACCTCCGCAATAGGGTTTGTGAACGGTGCCATGGATTTCTACAGTTTCGAAAATTTCAGGCTGATTTTGAAAAGGCGTGGAGCAAGAGCTTCCCAAAAAAACAATCAATAATAAAAGCGTACACAAATACATTCAGAAACTATTTGGGACGAAGTTACAAATAGTTGAATAGAGTTCATTTGATTTTTGTTAAATGTAGTGTAAGCATTTAATTAACAAAAATTGATCAATCAGACCTTCTCTGCTGTCTATTTCAGTCAATTTTAACCTACCTTTGCAAATGAAAAGTCGCAACTTAAACTTTCATCTATAATGACTGAGGTAATCGAAGATCAAGGAATTCATGAAATCCTACTACAACTAGGAATCCAAGATATCAATAATGGTGCTTCCACAGGAGGTAAGTGGTTTAAAACCAGAGGAGAACGAATTGACTCTTATTCGCCTGTAGATGGTAAACTTATTGCGTCCGTTAATTCTGCTACTGAGGTGGATTACGAAGCTGTAATTCTAAAAGCTCAGGAAGCCTTCAAGCAATGGCGCCTTGTTCCTGCCCCAAAACGCGGAGAAATTGTGCGACAGTTAGGAGAAAGAATTCGTTTCTACAAAGAGCCTCTTGGTAAATTGGTTTCTTACGAAATGGGGAAATCCCTTCAAGAAGGACTTGGTGAAGTACAAGAAATGATCGACATATGTGATTTTGCGGTTGGACTCTCAAGACAACTATACGGTTTAACGATGCATTCTGAGCGACCTGGACATCGTATGTACGAACAATATCATCCACTTGGAATTGTGGGAATTATTTCCGCATTCAACTTCCCTGTTGCTGTCTGGAATTGGAATACTGCTTTGGCCTGGGTATGCGGAGATGTGTGTGTATGGAAGCCATCGGAAAAAACGCCAATTACGGCTATCGCATGTCAGCAGATCACCAAGGAGGTGTTTGATGCAAACGGAGTTCCTGAAGGTGTTTCCGGTTTGGTGATCGGAGGAGCTGATATAGGAAAGCTGATGGCTGAAGATGTTCGGGTTCCATTGGTATCGGCAACCGGATCCACACGCATGGGGAAATCCGTAGGAGCCGCTGTTGGAGCGAGGCTTGGACGTTCCTTGTTAGAACTTGGAGGAAACAATGCCATCATCATCACTCCGTCAGCTGATTTGAAAATGGTTGTTCCGGGAGCGGTTTTCGGAGCAGTTGGAACAGCAGGCCAGCGTTGTACCTCAACACGCAGATTAATCATTCATCAAGAAGTCTACGATAAGGTAAAAGAGGCGCTAGTTAAAGCCTATGCGCAACTTCGTATAGGAAATCCATTGGATCAAAACAATCATGTTGGCCCGTTGATCGACAAAGCAGCGGTAGAAATGTACAATGCTGCACTGAAAAATGTGGTAGCCGAAGGTGGTAAGATCATTGTTGAAGGAGGCGTTTTAGAAGGTCGGGGTTATGAGTCGGGTTGCTATGTGAAGCCTGCTATTGTTGAAGCAGAGAATCACTACCAAATGGTTCAGCATGAAACATTTGCTCCCATTCTTTACCTGATGAAATATACAGGTGGAATTGAAAACGCAATCAAGATTCAGAACGGTGTTCCACAAGGACTTTCTTCAGCGATCATGACCAACGATCTGAAGGAATCCGAAGCATTCCTGTCACATGCAGGTTCTGACTGTGGAATTGCCAATGTGAATATCGGAACTTCAGGTGCTGAGATTGGCGGGGCGTTTGGTGGTGAGAAAGAAACCGGCGGTGGACGCGAATCTGGTTCCGACAGCTGGAAGATCTACATGCGACGTCAGACGAATACGATCAATTACACGGACAACCTACCACTTGCACAAGGAATTAAGTTCGAATTGTAAGTAGAAATAACCTTGAATTTAAGAGGTCGGCTTTTTTGTTTTGGAACTTTTGGAAACGAACATTAAAAAAGCAGACACTTTCATGCCTGCTTTCCGCTTCGATCAAAAGACTTCATACCTTTCAGTACTTATACTTGTAACTTCTTCTTTCTCAATCCATGTCGAAATATCGGTAACCGGTTTATTTCCCCAGCTTCGGATCTGACAGTTTATCCTCACTTTTTACAGTGGCTATTTCTGTTTCAATCAGCCATACAGGTTTTCCTTTCATGGTTCAGGCTTCCCTGTCTTTGAGCACGGAAACAAGATTTCCGTACTTATACCCTATTTCAATCGCACTAAAGTCCACGGCTATGCACCGTACTTCGAACAGCATCATGCGAACATAACGCTGATTGATCATTCCGGGACTCTCACCCCGAATAATATAAGCTCTCGCTTCCCTTGTGTTTGCTAGTTTAATGAATCTTTTGGAATCCAGTTATATCTAACAAAACCAATACTTAAAGAACGACTTCATCAATTAAGACATTACAAAGATAGATCCCCAAACAAGGAATTCCATTGATCTAGCTCACGCAAAAACTTGATGTTTGCTTGAAATTTTCACGACCTTTCAGTCGCACCGTATAGGCAACTTACTACCCCTTCACAAGATCGATCTTGGTATCCGCTTCAGCTTCCAGATCCGTTGTCAGCGCTGAATTACTTACGGATTCGAACTGAATGTCATTCGCCAAAACTTCTGCACAAACGTATTCCATGTTGGATCGGATCGCCTCACGGATCAACTCGTTAGTTTCCACTTTCAGTACGATGCGGTCGGTGACTTCCAAACCGGAATCTTTGCGCAAATTCTGAACACGATTGATCAATTCCCTAGCAATTCCTTCGGATCTTAAGTCTTCCGTAATGGTGATATCCAGAGCTACGGTCAAACTGCCCTCCGTTGCTACCAACCAACCCGGGATATCCTGGGCGACTATTTCAAAATCTGAAAGATCCAATGCAATTTGCTCTCCATCAATAACTCCTCTCCATCCAGCATTAGCTTCCACGTCGGCGATAGCCTCTGCATCCATATGTGCTATCATTGATGCAATCGACTTCATTTGCTTGCCATATTTGGGCCCGATGGTCTTGAAGTTAGGCTTGATGCTCTTCACCAAAATTCCATTACCTTCTTCGAGTAGTTCCAGTTCTTTGACATTTACCTCCGAAAGAATCAGCTCTTTTACGTGCAAAATATTAGTTGCAAACGAAGAATTCAACACCGGCACCATGATCTTCTGAAGCGGTTGACGAACTCGGATCTTCTCTTTCTTGCGAAGCGCCAAAACAAGCGACGAGGTACGTTGTGCGATATCCATTTGTGCTTCGAGGTCCAGATTGATCGCTAATTCATTTACTGCAGGAAAATCAGTTAAATGAACAGATATTGCGTCGTGTTTCTTGGTTGTTGCATTCAGGTCGCAGAACAACTGATCCATATAGAAAGGTGCGATCGGAGAACCTAAAACGGATACTGTCTCAAGACATGTATAAAGTGTTTGATAGGCAGCCTGTTTATCTTGGGTATCATCACTTTTCCAGAAACGTCTTCTGCATAAACGCACATACCAGTTCGATAGTTGATCGTTGACGAAATCCTGGATCAAACGTCCTGCACGGGTGGGTTCATATTCATTGTAAGCAGTATCCACTTCATTTATAAGCGAGTTGAGTTTTGACATGATCCAACGATCGATCTCCGGACGTTTATTCAATTCAATTTCTGGTTGACTGAAGTCAAACCCATCTATGTTTGCATAAAGGGAAAAGAACGAATAGGTATTGTAAAGTGTACCGAAGAATTTGCGTTGTACTTCTGCCACGCCCACCAGATCAAACTTAAGGTTATCCCAGGGCTGAGCATTCGTGATCATATACCAGCGCGTAGCATCCGGACCATATTTCGTAAGGGTATCAAACGGATCAATGGCATTCCCCAATCGTTTCGACATTTTCTGTCCGTTCTTGTCTAAGACAAGTCCGTTTGATACAACATTTTTATAGGCTACTGAATCGAACACCATGGTAGCTATCGCATGTAAGGTATAAAACCATCCTCTCGTCTGATCTACACCCTCTGCAATGAAATCACCCGGATAACCTTTTCCTCCGTCTATCAAATCCTTGTTCTCAAACGGATAATGCCATTGAGCATAAGGCATCGCGCCTGAATCAAACCAGACATCGATCAGATCCGATTCTCTTCGCATGGGTTTGCCTGAGGGTGATACAAGTATAATCTGGTCCACATAGTTTTTGTGCAGGTCGATCTTGTCGTAATTGTCACGACTCATATTACCTGTCTCGAAATCCTGAAGCGGATTGCTAGTCATGAATCCAGCTTGAACGGCTTTTTCGCATTCCCATTTCAATTCTGCTGCGGAACCGATGCATAGGCGCTCATCTCCTTCCTCTGTTGACCAGATCGGAATAGGAATTCCCCAATACCTGGAGCGGGAAAGATTCCAGTCGTTCGCATTTTCTAACCATTTACCAAAACGACCTGAACCGGTTGATTCTGGTTTCCAGTTAATGGTATTGTTCAATTCGATCATGCGCTCTTTTACATCCGTCACCCGAATAAACCAGGAATCGAGTGGATAGTAAAGGACCGGCTTATCTGTTCTCCAGCAATACGGATAGCTGTGCACATATTTCTCCACTTTGAACGCTTTGTTCTCCGTTTTAAGTTTGATCGCTATTTGCACATCGGCTGATCTTTCAGGAGCATCCGACTCATTGTAGTATTCGTTTTTCACGAATATACCAGCCAATTCGCCCATTTCCGGACGGAATTTACCTTGCAGATCCACAAGCGGAACAAGGTTTCCACGTTCATCCATTACCAACATTGCAGGCACACCGGCATCTGCAGCTACCTTCGCATCATCCGCTCCAAAGGTTGGTGCAATATGAACGATACCTGTGCCATCCTCCGTGGTAACAAAATCACCGCTTATGACACGGAATGCTTCCTCTGGTTTTTCAGCCGGAAGTGCATATGGTAACAATTGCTCATACTGAATTCCAACCAGATCCGCCCCAACACATTCACCAGCAACAAAATAAGGAATCACCTTGTCTCCAGCATTATAGGTGTTCAATTCCTCTGCTGATTCAACCTGCTGAAATCCCTTGCTGAACTGATAACCAAGCAGATTTTTTGCAAGGACAACAGATATCGGTTCAAACGTATATTGGTTGAAGGAATGAACCAACACATATTCAATCTTCGGTCCTATGCACAGTGCAGTATTCGAAGGCAAGGTCCATGGCGTGGTCGTCCAAGCAAGGAAATGAGTTGTTTTCCCCCCTTGCATGGATGCAAATGTGGAATTATTCCATTTTTTCACCTTGAATTGAGCAACTACAGTGGTATCTGAAACATCTTTATAACATCCCGGTTGATTCAATTCGTGCGATGAAAGTCCTGTTCCGGCTTTCGGTGAATACGGTTGTATCGTGTACCCTTTGTAGAGCAATCCTTTATTGTGTAGTTGACTTAATAACCACCATACGGATTCCATGTATTTTGAATCGTAGGTGATATACGGATCATTCATATCCACCCAGTAACCCATTTTGGTAGTGAGGTCATTCCAGATATCCGTGTAACGCATCACCGCTTCTTTACAGGCCTTGTTGTAATCCTCTACAGAGATTTTTGTCCCGATGTCTTCCTTGGTGATTCCTAATTCCTTCTCAACTCCAAGCTCTACCGGCAACCCATGGGTATCCCACCCTGCTTTGCGTTTTACCTGATAGCCCTTGAGGGTTTTGTAGCGACAGAAAATATCCTTAATCGAACGTGCCATCACGTGGTGAATACCCGGTAAACCATTCGCAGACGGCGGACCTTCAAAAAAAATGTAAGGTGTTTTTCCTTCCCGCGTACTGATTGATCGTTCAAATACATTTTCTTGCTGCCATTTTTCCAAAACTGACGCGGCGACATTTGAGAGGTTTAACCCTTTGTATTCAGGATATTTTTGAGACATATTTGCTTATAAAATTGCGGTGGCGAAGATAGTGAATTCAGCTGAAAATGACTAAATCAAGATTCAAGAGAATTGCTAATTTTGGCGGACAAATTTTAACCCCATGGCAGAATTCTTCTATCAAGATCCATATCCGATCCAAGGCGA
Source organism: Crocinitomicaceae bacterium (assembly GCA_044340465.1). Taxonomy (GTDB): domain Bacteria; phylum Bacteroidota; class Bacteroidia; order Flavobacteriales_D; family Crocinitomicaceae; genus M0103. Next base: position 7,540 of record JBIITO010000010.1, read on the forward strand.
TAAAACGGAATACCGCAAGATCTCATCAGACTATGTAAAAGTGGAAAAATTGGGAGATCGGGAAATCCTTACCATTGATCCAAAAGCCCTTGAAGTGCTTTCTCAGGAGGCCATGACCGATGTTTCTTTCTACTTGAGAGCATCACACTTGCAGAAACTTAATAATATCCTTCAGGATCCGGAAGCGACAGACAATGATCGTTTTGTAGCTTATAATCTTCTGCAGAATGCTGTTGTTGCAGCGGAAGGACAATTGCCGTCTTGTCAGGATACCGGAACAGCGATCGTCATGGCGAAAAAAGGAGAGAACGTTTACACAGGAGTAGATGATGCGGAATTCCTTTCCAAAGGGATCTTCAATACGTATCAGGATCGCAACCTGCGTTATTCTCAAATTGTTCCGATCTCCATGTTCGAAGAGAAAAATTCAGGGTCAAACCTACCTGCTCAGATCGACATTTATACCAAAAGAGGAGCCTCTTACGAGTTTCTTTTCCTCGCTAAAGGTGGTGGTTCGGCCAACAAGACTTTTTTATATCAAAAGACAAAAAGTTTGCTAAACGAGAAATCCATGGAGGAGTTTATTCGTGAAAAGATTAAGGATCTCGGAACAGCAGCTTGCCCTCCATACCACTTGGCCTTGGTCATCGGCGGAACTTCGGCGGAAGCGAATCTAGCAGCCGTTAAAAAAGCGTCTGCGGGATACTTTGATGAACTCCCGACAGAAGGAAATATGTCAGGACAAGCCTTCCGTGATCTGGAATGGGAAAACCGCGTACAGGTGATTTGCCAGGAAAGTCAGATCGGTGCGCAGTTCGGTGGAAAATATTTCACACATGATGTGCGTGTGATCCGCTTGCCGCGTCACGCTGCTTCTTGTCCGGTTGGATTAGGCGTTTCCTGTTCTGCGGATCGAAACATCAAAGCAAAGATCACCAAAGAAGGATTATTTGTTGAACAACTGGAGAAGAATCCGCGTAGGTTACTTCCTAAAACGCCACCTCATCTGGAGGCACCGGTAGATATCAATCTGGATCGACCGATGAGCGAGGTACTAGCTGAACTTTCCAAATATCCGATCAAAACGCGATTAAAACTCAACGGCACCTTGATCGTGGCGCGCGACATCGCTCATGCGCGTATCAAAGAAATGCTCGATTCAGGTCGACCAATGCCGGATTACTTCAAAAACCATCCTGTTTATTATGCAGGTCCTGCAAAAACACCGGAAGGAATGCCGTCAGGTTCGTTTGGTCCAACCACGGCCGGACGTATGGATTCATACGTCGACCTGTTCCAACAGCACGGCGGTAGTATGATCATGCTTGCCAAAGGCAATCGTTCGAAAGAGGTGAAAGATGCCTGTCAGAAATACGGTGGCTTCTATCTGGGATCCATTGGCGGCCCTGCAGCGATCCTGGCAAAAGAGAACATTACCTCCGTGGAAGTGGTTGACTTTGAAGAACTCGGGATGGAAGCGGTACGAAAAATCACGATCAAGAATTTCCCTGCATTCATCATCACAGATGACAAAGGGAATGACTTTTTTGACAATATCTAAGTGAATAGCACGCAGCAGATCACTTTACTGAGCTTAATTTGCAGCACTTTCATCATACTGTTTCATTTTGTGGGACAGCCAAATAGTATGTTCACCTTTTCTGCATAGGAAGTTGAAAACGGTCTACTCTCGAACAGCTACCTGGAGGAAACGATCCAATACCACACCACGGAATGGACATTTTCCAAACGTTCTATTTCACTGCTCTTATTGAGCGAGTTTCCTCAACTTTCAAACTTTCATCGAGTTTAAGTTTTGTGCTCTTGAATTCAATCCTCTTATTTCTTTCGGGCGATCAACTTGGAAAACTAACCGCTGAACTGCATAATTCCTTGAAAGCAGGAAGAATTGGAGTCTTACTTTTTTTCACCTGCTTCCCGGTCATTTTTTCCTTTTTTGCTCCGGTTTATTCCTTCGATGACTTTTTACAATTCTTGTTAATTAACGTGGCATTAAGATCATTACATAGGTCCAAATGGGGATTATTTTCTGTTACAATTGGGTTAGCAATATTTACGAGAGAATCAACACTACTTGTCCTACCACTACTTTGGTTATTCGTTTCAGAAAATAAAAGAAAGCAGCTAGTTTACAGCCTAATTCCTGGAACTTTACTCACATTGATTTTTTGGGGTTACCATTTTTTTGATAGTCGATCAACGCTATCTCAAAGAATACATTGTCTGGAGTTTAATTTTTCCGATTGGACGCATAGTATTTAATCCGTCTTATCTCTATTTATGGCTTTCGGTGTAATGGGGTGCTTTCTTCGATTCGGTTCATTAATGATTAAGAAGGAACGTATTCTTTTCATTCTTGTTATGGTATTTCACGCATTTGTCGTCCTCTTCTTTGGTTATGCAAGGGAGATCCGTTTGTTCTATTTTCCGCTTTATTTGCTAATTCCATTTGCTGCTAATGGTTTGGCAAATACTCTTCAAAGCTCCCGTTTGAATATTGTCTCGAACTTTAACAAAATCAACTTGATGCTAATTGCAGTTTTCATAACGCTGTTGTTTAGTATCTTCTTTATGCTTCATTTCACCTATTCTCCCAGTATCGCAAAGACCTCAGAAATATCTTTTGAAATTGTTTTCTCAATCACACTGACAGCAAGCTTATTTATTTGGATCATGAAACCAATAAAGAACTTAGTTGAGGATTTAACTCGTTGAGCAGAACAAAACAAACCCGCCGTTTGTTAATCCCACGTATTCATCCTAATTTTGTATCTTATCACACCATGGCAAATTACAAGGCGGGACCGCTGTTAGAACAGATCGTTATTCCTTCAGATATGAGGAAAAACTTCTCCGTGGAAGATCTGCCACAGATTTCAGATGAACTTCGTCAATACATTATTGATGTGATCTCTGAAATAGGCAATAGTCACTTTGGTGCCAGCTTGGGTGTGGTAGAATTAACAGTCGCGCTACATTACGTTTTCAATACGCCTTACGATCAGTTGGTTTGGGACGTTGGTCATCAGGCTTATGGACATAAAATCCTAACCGGAAGAAGAGATCGTTTTCATACAAATAGATTACGAGATGGAATTTCTGGTTTCCCGAAACGCACAGAGAGTGAGTTTGATACATTTGGCGTAGGACATTCATCTACATCTATTTCTGCCGCTCTTGGAATGGCGGTGGCCAGTAAATACAAAGGAGAAAAAGATCGTCAACACATTGCTGTGATCGGTGATGGTGCCATGACTGCGGGATTGGCTTTTGAAGGATTGAACCATGCCGGGTTTGACAAGGATGCTAATTTATTGGTTATCCTCAACGACAATTGCATGTCGATCGACCCTAATGTCGGCGCTTTGAAAGAATATCTTACCGATATCACTACCTCCCACACCTACAACAAAGTGAAGGACGAGGTTTGGAAACTTTTAGGTAAGATCTCCAAATTTGGTCCCGATGCTCAATCTGTAGCATCAAAGATTTCAACAGCTTTAAAATCTTCTCTTTTAAAACAAAGCAATCTTTTTGAATCATTGAATTTCAGGTATTTTGGTCCGGTTGACGGTCACGATGTCGTAGGCTTGGCTCGTGTTCTTGAAGATCTTAAAGACATTTCAGGACCTAAAATTCTTCATTGTGTTACCCGAAAAGGAGCAGGTTACAAATATTCAGAAGAAGGTAATCCCACCAAGTGGCATGCACCAGGTGTTTTTAATAAAGAGACCGGTGAAATAGTAAAGGTGGTTCCAAAATGCCCACAACCACCAAAATATCAGGATGTTTTTGGACATACGATCGTTGAGCTCGCTGAAGAAAACGAAAAGATCATGGGAATCACCCCGGCTATGCCTTCAGGGTGCTCGCTGAATATTATGATGCAAGCTATGCCGGAACGTGCATTTGACGTGGGAATTGCTGAACAACATGCCGTGACTTTCTCTGCGGGTTTGGCGACACAGGGAATGGTGCCTTTCTGTAACATCTATTCCTCGTTTATGCAGCGCGCGTATGATCAGGTCTTACATGATGTGGCCATTCAAAATCTGAATGTGGTATTCTGTTTGGACAGAGGTGGTTTGGTTGGTGCTGATGGAGCAACACATCATGGTGCTTACGATCTTGCATACATGCGTCATATTCCTAACATGGTGGTCTCTGCACCAATGAACGAATCTGAACTGCGCAATCTGATGTACACGGCACAATTAAAAGATCAGGGTCCATTTACCATTCGTTACCCGCGCGGTAATGGCGTGATGACCGAGTGGAAAACTGCTATGAAGAAGGTCAAAGTGGGTACGGGTCGTAAACTCACCTCCGGAAATGATATTGCCATTCTTACGATTGGGCATCCGGGAAATTTTGCACAGGAAGCCATCGGAGAGTTGAAACTGTTAGGTGTTTCAGCAGCGCATTACGACATGCGTTTCGTGAAACCGATTGACGAAGTAATGCTTCATGAGGTTTTCGGAAAGTTCAAAAAAATCATTACTGTAGAAGATGGCTGTCTGATGGGTGGTTTTGGTTCAGCCGTTGTGGAATTCATGGCTGATCAAAAATACCAGGCAGAGGTCGTTCGTCTGGGAATACCCGACAAATACATTCATCATGGAACTCAGGAAGAGCTTTGGGAAGAATGTGGGTTCCACACCAGTGGAATTGTTGCAACGGTTAAACAGATGTTATCCATAACCGACGGTTCAAATAAACTTCAGAAGTCGGTAGGTTGATCGTTAGATTTTAAGCTACCTTTCCGAAAAAAACGATGTCCAGTTCAAACAAAAGCAGTGCGTTCATCACGCTGATCGTCATTTTCTTTTTCTGGGGATTCGTTGCGGCCAGCAATGATATATTAATCCCGGTATTCAAGAAAGCACTCGATCTGAGTCAGCTACAATCGCAAATGATCTCCTTTGCTTTTTATGTGGCATATACAGTTGGATCCATCTCGTATTTTGTGATTTCCGGCTTACTTAAAAAAGACATTTTAAATGCTATTGGTTATCGAAATGGCCTCGCATTAGGGTTGGTGATATCTGCGTGCGGTACGCTTTTGTTCATACCTGCATCCAACAATGCTTCATTCCCTTTGCTCATCAGCGGATTGTTTATTGTTGGACTTGGTTTCTCCCTACAACAAATTGCTGCGAATCCACTAGCTATTCGTATGGGAGATCCGTCCAAAGGAAATATGCGTTTGAGTTTGGCAGGAGGTATCAATAATGTGGGAACGACCATTGGGCCTGTCATTGTATCCTTCGCTATTTTCGGAGGAGTTTCCAACCCTAATCAAGGGCTAAATCTTGGTGCAGTACAAATTCCTTATCTCATTCTTGGGTTCACCTTTATCCTCGCAGCACTCTTCTTCAAATTTTCATCCGTTCCTGATCGTTTGGAAAAGGGAGCCCATTCTGGTGGAGCTGGAATTATGGAAACCATCAAGCATCCACAAGTACTTTTGGGAATGATCGCCATTTTTGTTTATGTAGGGGTGGAAGTTTCCACAGCCAGTAATCTGCCTGAATTCATGAAGCAAAAGCTTGGAACACCTGAAAGCGCCGTAGCACCATATGTTTCCTTATTCTGGGCAAGTTTGATGATTGGACGCTGGACATCTGCCGCGGGGGCATTTGATCTGAATGAATCTACAAAACTCAAATTAAGTTTATTGCTTCCGTTCGCTGCCTTTGGTGTATTTGCCCTTGCTAATGTCATTGCAGGACATTCGATATCAGAACTTTATCCCTACTTATTAATCGTGGTAATACTTGCCGCAGCCGATGCTGTAAGTGAAGGCAAACCTGCACGTCAACTTATGCTCTATTCTGTTTTGGGGATTGGCGCACTGCTGGTTGGTATGTACTCCTCAGGAATGACCAGTGTCTTTGCATTTATTTCTGTAGGGCTCTTCTGCAGTACACTTTGGCCATGCATCTTCACTCTTGGTATTGCTGGAATGGGAGAAAAAACAAATACTGCATCAAGTTTACTGATTATGATGATCATGGGTGGTGGTGTGATCTCACTTACTCAAGGAGCGCTGGCAAGCGATAAGATACTCGGAATTCAATATTCCTATTTTGTCGGTGTAGTCTGTTTTGCTTATCTAGCATTCTTTTCGGTGTATGTTGGCAGACTTCTTCAAAAAAAGGGAATTTCCTTCGAACAGGAAACTAAGACCGGTCACTGATCTGTTGAAGAAACCTTTCCGAGGGCACAATTATCGCACGAACTCTTTTTCCGAAAACGTTTCCAGGTTCGGAGTCCGATAAAAGCTATTGCCAATCCCAATGTCAATATTACGAATAGTTCCTGCATCACTTTAATAAGTTATAGACAATTAATGCCCCTGCATACGCCAAGACACCCATAAATGCAAGCTGAAACAGCGGCCATTTCCAGCTCTTAGTTTCTCGTTTCACTACAGCCAGTGTCGCCATACACTGCATCGCATATACATAAAATACCATTAGTGATACACCTGAAGCTATACCAAAAACAGGAGATCCATCTGCTCTTTTTTCCCGTCTCAAACGATCGATTAAGCGGTTATTTTCAGATCCGTCATCCTGAGTAGCATAGATGGTTGCAAGTGACCCTACGAAGACTTCTCTTGCAGCAAATGATGTAATCAAAGAGATGCCGATCTTCCAGTCATAGCCCAAAGGTTGTATAACCGGTTCAATTAGTTTACCCATCTGTCCAATATACGAATGCTCCAATTTTGCAGAAGCCACTAGTTGTTCGAATTGTTCTTCTGGTAATTGTCGTCTTATTGAATCTGCCCTAATCACAGACTCTGCGGTTTGCATTTGCTCGCCCGGACCATAGGTAGCCAGTGCCCAAAGTATGACTGATATTGCTAATATAATCTTCCCGGCATCCAGAGTAAATACTTTTATTTTTTCCCAAACCGTTAAACCTACATTTTTCCAGATAGGTGTTTTATATCCTGGAAGTTCCAGTAATAAGTAGCCCCCATTGGTAGTTTTCAGACCATGTTTAAGGAAAAATGCCACCACAAGTGCTGTCATTAAGCCCAGCCCATATAGTCCAAACAAGACTAATCCCTGAAGATTAAAAACACCTCCAACCACTTTCTCAGGAATCACGAGTGTAATAAGCAATGTATAGACCGGTATCCGAGCGCTGCAACTCATTAAAGGAGCGATCAAAATGGTGATCAGGCGTTCTTTCCAGTCGGAAATGGTTCGTGTAGACATCACCCCGGGTATAGCACAGGCGACACTCGATATAAGAGGCACGACACTCTTACCATTCAATCCTAAAGGACGAACAATCCGATCCATGATAAATACTACCCGTGCAAGATAGCCGGTCTCCTCAAGTAGGGCGATAAAAAAGAACAACAATGCAATTTGCGGAATAAAGACAACTACCCCGCCAATTCCCGGCACAATTCCCTGACTCACGAGATCTGTGAATACTCCTTCAGGAAGAACTATCTGTAAATAGGTGCTGAAATCAGTAAACAACGCATCAATAGCATCCATTGGATAGGACGCAAAAAAGAAGATAAATTGAAAAACAATCATCAAAACTGCAATAAAGATCAGATAACCCCATAAAGGATGTACCAGAATACGATCTATTGGGGATACTTTGTATTCAGTCTGATCTATTTTGTTTACTATATAAACCTCCTTAAGGAGAATCTTTATTTTTTCGAAGCGTTTTGAAACTTCTTCTTCCTGACAAACATTGTCAATTGGAGAGCATATTTTTCTTCCTTCAACAAACGGTGATCTTCTAACTTCTTGGTATTCGGAAATAGCTTTCAATAATCGATCCTTCCCTAGCCCCACCTTCGCATTTGTCTCTACAATGGTAACATCGGGAAAATACATTTCAAGTCTTTCTCTGTTGATGCTAATACCCTTCCGATCTGCCACATCTGACATATTCAGAACCATCACCAGAGGTAAGCCAAGATCATATAACTGTGTAAAAAGAAGAAGATTTCTCTCCAAATTCGATTGATCTATCACCACGACCGAAAGATCCGGATGATCCTCATGTGATGGATCGGTTAAAACCTGATAAACTAGCTTTTCTTCCTCTGAACGCGGATAAATACTGTACGTTCCCGGTAGATCAATTATCAAATGTTGATTTTCATCTGCGGCTAGGTAACCGGTTTTTTTATCCACAGTGACGCCGGGAAAATTTCCGATCTGCTGACGCATACCAGTAAGCATGTTGAAAACCGAACTTTTTCCAGTATTTGGATTTCCAACCAAAGCGATCTTCATAGTCTGTTGTTTCTAATTATTGTCTGAATGCCTTTCAACATGTATGTGTCTAGCTTCCTCCAAACGGAGTGATAAGACATAACCATTAACATCTATCGCAATAGGATCACCAAAGGGGGCCTTAAATAATACACGCAACAACTGACCTTTAATGACGCCCATTTCCATCAATTTGGGCTTGATAGAGACATTTTCGACGTTTTGAACAAACACTAGGTTTCCCGGCTGTATATCAGACAACAAAATTGGAGAGGAAACCGCCATAATACAAAAATAACAGATGCTTTGTTGTGAGTCCTACCTCGAAAAAGGTATTTTATTAACCCTTGTCTTTCATTACCAATCGTGCAGTTTGACTCGATTTTTGTTGCAAGACGATTTCTTTATTTTCAGTAACCCGTTCGATGGTTGCCTGATCGTAATGCCGAATGGTCACTAACTCCAAACCTTCTTTGTATTTAACAGCATACGAATCACTGAACAAATCAATAATCTCCTGAAGATTTACCTTTTGACGATCAAGCAGAATAGAAAAATCAAGGGCAGAATTTTGCATCATGTTGATCTTGGCATTCATACGAGCCAAACGATCGAAAATATCACTTAAATTTTCCTCAACAATAAAGGAAAAGTCATTGGTTGTAAATGAAAACAATATTTGGTCCATTTTAAAAATGAACGATGGTACCAGATGATCATTCTCACAAGATGATTGAATGATAGTACCTTCTGCTTTCGGATCGATAAAGGATTTCACATACAATGGAATTCCTTTGTTTTGAAGCGGTTTGATCGTTTTTGGATGAATCACCGAGGCACCGTAATACGCTAGTTCGATCGCCTCTTTGAAGGAAATACTATCAAGCTTGATTGTATTGTCAAACCATTTTGGATCGGCATTTAGCATTCCCGGGACATCTTTCCAAATGGTTACGCTTTCTGCATTGGTGCAATATGCAAAGATTCCGGCAGTGTAATCTGAACCTTCTCTTCCAAGCGTAGTGGTGAATCCCTCATCCGTATGTCCGAGAAAACCCTGAGTCAATTGGATATCTGTACGTTCAAATTCAGGTACAAACCTTGTCTGAACAAGTTCCTCTGTCTTTTTCCAATCGACATTTCCCTCCTGATAGTGATGATTGGTTCGAATCAGTTTTCTCGCGTCTGCCCATGCCACAGAGTGTCCCTGTTCAAAGAGAAATGCCGCGACAATATGGGAAGAAAGAACTTCGCCAAGAGATACTACCTGGTCATATTCGAAACTGTAATTATCCGGGAAAGGCTCGTTGAAGCGCGCGCGGAGCTTTTCAAAGATTTCTTCTACCTTATTATAAACGGCGAAATGCTTTTCCGGGAAGAGTTCTCCCATGATATGCAAATGAAAAGCATACAGATCATCAACATGCGCCATATAGATCTTCCGGTCGCGTTTCTGGGAAGCACTTACAATCTCTTCCAGTTTGTTCGTGGTTTTACCCATCGCTGATACAATCACAGTAAGTTTTTGTCCCTCAAACAAAGAGAGAATACCAGAAACATTTCGAACGGCTGCAGCATCCTTTACAGAGGCTCCACCAAATTTGAACACTTTCATTTCTCAGAATTTGGTTACAAAAATAATGGAAACAAATAGGCGTACAACCGAATTCAGAAGAACAGTCGACCGTTGATCCATTCGGGATCGAGCACCGCATCTTTTTTACGGTAAAATTCCATTGCGGGTTCATTCCATGAGAGCACTTGCCAATCCATACGTTTTACACCACGGGCTTTAGCTATTTCCACTACACGATCGAATAATTGAGCACCTATACCTCTTCTACGGAATTCAGACAAAACGTAAAAATCTTCAAGGTAAAGGCATTTACCTTTCCAGGTGGAATAATTGGTAAAATAGAGTGCAAAACCTACGATCTTGGTTTCGTGTTCTACAACCAGCGCATCACATAATTGTTCTTCAAATAAATGCATTCCGAGATCTTCAGCGGTATTGACTACTTGCTCAGGAGACTTTTCATAAATGGCGAGCGCATGGATCAGTTCCATTATGGCGTACTCGTCACCTCTTTTCGCTACTCTTATCTCCATTACTGAACACCTGCCAAATTGAAACGCAATCGAATACCTGTACTCATATTGCCCGTAGGGAAAGAGGTCGCGATCTTAGGAGTATTGATCACTTGGTCGTAATATAATTGCACTGTAAGATTTTGTGTAACATTATAATCTGCCGAAGACTTTATTGAAACAACGCGCTGACCAGCAGTTGCCTGATTGGTGTTCTCTACGATCTTTCGGATTACGGTAAGATTATCTCTGAACGAGAGGTCAAAACGAATATTCAATGCACTGGCCGGAATATTTTCGAAAGGCAATTTCACTTTTTCGAATTTGTATCCTGACCCGATCACCCACTCATTACCTAGCACTTCTGTAATCTGATTGTTATTCAGAGATAACGTAGCACTTCGATCTTTCTTGTATTCAAACTTGGTGATCAATCCTTGTCCTTTAATGTTCCAAGTGGCATCAAAACCAAGCAATGGGGAGAATCGTTCGCTTAAGGTTACATTTTGTATCTGACGAGCAGCGATAAAATTGTTATTGATATCCAATGCCGTAGCATCACCATTTGGATCAAAACTGGCCATAAGGTTCGTTTGTAAGCCCGAAACACTAACCGTAGAACTATATGCATGTCGTATAACGAAGTTCTTGACATACTTTTTAGCAAACTCGAATTTGTTCAAACCATTGTAGTTTATCGACCAGTTTGGTAATGGCGAATTCTTCACAGGATTTATATTTGCTTCCGTAACCGATTTTTTAGAATATGCTGTCAGGAAGGCACCAACCACCACTTCCTGTTGTGTACCGCTGTATCCGGAATAGTATCCGGATAGAAGTGGATTGGCGTTGGTGTTTGATTGCCCGAGCAAAGAAGAAACATCTGACCGGAGATTTCGCATATTTTCGAATGTAGCTGAAGAAAAATCCTTTCCGATCAAAGCAAAAGCAGATCCAATGGTAATATTTGAATACGTTAATGTACCCGTCTCCACCTTACTCTGACTTTGGTATTCCTGGGAAGCTTCGTCCCATCGGAAGAATTCATTCGAATTGTTACCGTAAGTACGAGTCGCCGTAAGTTCGATGGTAAGATCCTTCAATGGCTCCAGGGAGGCACGTAAATTAAGATTTTGCGTGTGGGTCATTGTGTATTGCTTATTCAAATCCTGGTTCTGTACTAACCAACCATTGGTCGCGGCGGTATTGGCAATATTATATCCTGTTTCTCTTCCCCACAGATCGTAGCGCTGCTGACCAAAAACAAATCCGCTCAATGGAGAGCTGAAATTATTGTTGAATCCGAGCACGCTTGACTCCTGATTATAACCCGGTAAAAGCGTACCATCCGTCAGCCCATAGGTTCCTGAAACATTGCGAACAGTCATAAGTGCCCTTGCCAAGAAACCTGCCACAGGGTGAACTTTATTTCCTCGCTTTTTAAAGGCTTCATCTCGTTTATCTTTTCGCTCCTTTCGGTTCTTCACCCGCTCCCATTGTCTCTTTTCTTTTTCGGTCATTTCAGACTCTGGTTTCGGTGGTTTAAGTTCTTCCTTTTTGTCCTGGGGTTTGTTGTTTTGTTGTCCCGTTACACGACCGCCAACTTCTTTGGCTATCACTTGTCCACGACTGCCTTTCCCATCAGAATTCACTTTTTTGAGGAAAGGAATTTTATTATACAAATTCGTAAAATTCGCTTGCATAGTCATATTGACCGTTCGATTGTTTTGTATCGTATTTCCGAATTCTGACTGTCCGAGCGGTGCACGCTGCCAGTTATAGGTGCCCCCAAACTTAAAATTAGCTGTCACCCAATCTGTCAGTGGAAGTTTATCCAAAGGAAAATTGTAATTGAGATTATAACTATGGGAATAGTCCATTGTTTTCCCAAATGTAGACATCTGAGAACGGATCGTATCCATGAAGACTTGATAGCTTAATGGGTCATTCTTACGATCCACCCTTCCATCTCCCTCCTCAAAAATAGATCTATTGCTGGCGGTGAATGTAGCTTTCAAATTCTTTGTAAGGTCATACCCTAAATTGTAATTTCTATTCCATCCAAAACGCTTCACGTACACAGGATTGAATTCAAAATCCGGAACGAGGTTATTTCTTACCTGACGTTCATTATACGTTCTGAGAAGATCATTAGTGAATGAAATATTTTTGGGGGTAAGGAAAAAATTCATGTCTTTCAAAAGAGCCAACCACTTGGATTTCTGAACGAACTTAGCTTTCTTAAATGGCTCAATTGGCTTTGCTGTAAAAGAATAATTATAATTTAATCCTCCATTCCATGTTTTGGTCCGATCATAATTCGTGTTAAAATCACGATGCAAATTCTCTGAGTACGAGTAGTTCGTTGACCAATTAGACACTCGCCAGAAATGAGGCTTAGCACCGGCTTTGGCCTCTTTTCTAACGTTGGTAAAGTTGAATGAACGTCTTTCAGTAAAATCCTGTCCGGCACGTGCTTTCTCTTTTCTAGTGGCAAGATCATATTCGGAAAGACGGATATCTGGGGCATATGGATCAAACTCAGGATTGATGACACCTAACGAATAACCATAGAAAAATGGTAGCGACAAACCTGTTCGTTTCCCAAAAAACTGCCCCAGCTGCATGGTAGAATTCATGTCAATACCTATTCGCTCATTTCGCTGACGATCCTGCACACGACTTTCTACGCTACCCCAATTGATCCCTGAATAATTCCCAGACATCGAAACGTTACCAAAATCTGCCAACTGAACTTGCATTTGAGCAACAGCTGCAGATCCTCCCTCACTCACAAAATCAGTCAATCTCAATTCATTGATCCAAACGATCGCGCATTTAGCCATTCCATCATCAGGCCAAGTCGTATTGGAATTTTTAGCGGGATTACGAACACCTACCATAATGGTCCTAAGTCCTTGTAGGTTAGGGCTGCCTTTAACTTTAATTTTTCTTTTTGGATTCGCTGGATCGGTGTCTGCATACTCTATGACATATGATACTAAAGCGTTTCCTCCTTCAATGAGTTGATTTCTTTTCTTTTTCAGGTTCAGTAAGTCATCGAAAGCAATCTCGATGTTATTTTGCTCTGGCCAAATATCTTCTGGAAGGGTTGATCCCCATTGTGTTTCATATAAGGGCAATTCATATTCATAATAGTTGTCAACGAAATCAGTTCCTAAACGTACAAATAGGGTTAGATCCTGATTTTTCAGAGGCATTGTTTTAAGCACTTCCTCTGCATGAACAAACATTTTTAGTTTTTTGTAAGTTCTAACGTCAAACTGAACATTGCGGTAAGCGGCACGTGCATCTCCATCCTGAAGATTACAGACATCTAAAACCAATGATTGTTCGTTCAGCTGCCGCTGAAACGCTTGTGAAGGATCAATCTCCCGAACAATTCCGGGAGGTATCTCATATTTGACAGGGCTTCGTTGATCATTTTCCTCTACATTAACGGCCGCAATGTTAAATGCAGTTAGATTTGGGTCTGTTTGAACACTTTCGCCAGGCTGAGTTAAATCCTCAAAATAACGTCTCCATTCACCGCGAATAAGTTCTAGGCGAGCAAATCTAAGAAGAACCTCTTCATCAAAATTCTTGAGATACATTCTCATGAATCGGATTGAACGAAAATCCAAAATGCCATTTACTTTTTTTTCAAATTCTCGCAGTGGTATTCTAAACTGATACCATTTTTCTGTTTTTGTCCCATTCTGATAAAGCTGAACATTAGTGATAAAATTTTGACCGACCTGCATTTTATTAGGTCGTAAGATAACATGGTACTGAAAATAAGCTTCTGTTTGACCAAGATTATTGTCCTGGTTAATATCCTCAATATCAGGCATGTTTGTGCCCTGAGTAGGATAGCCCTCGACATTCGCCGTATCAGACATTTCAGTGGTAGGTGAATTGCCTTCCATTCCATTATATGCTTTGTATCGTTCAAGAATGTTCAATTGTTTGGCGTCATAATTATCATCACGATAAAAGTTATAATTATCATTCGATGGATCCGATATCATTTTTGCTTTGGTAGCAGCATCCAACGTAGGGTTATTATTCACCCAGTTTACATAATTTTGAAAAGCCACTCTTTCCGCTTCGTTGCTCCAACCGTCAATACCAACATCCTGATTAATTCTTGATGAAGGATCTGTGTCGAAGGCATTAACCACCACCTGTTGGGTTGAAACCCGCGACCATTTGGTGGTATCAAGATCATCATTAATAGAACTTCCAGTTAGAGGTAGTCCGTTCTCAAAACTTTTTCTTGAATCCGGTAAAACATCCTCCGAAATATTTCCGAGATTAAAATAAAGATCTCCTCCAGCGTGTTGACTAGCAGGATTCACATTCTCAGCGTCTTCATTAAACGGATCAAGCACCCAAAACTGAATGAATTCAATATTAGTCTGCTCAAAATCATTTGTAGAAAGTGCACGCATGATGCCTCCCCATCGATTCTCTGGGTTCACCCAAGTTCCATCCGCATTAACAGTGTTGGTTGTGTCATAATTGTACATCCCTCTTTCCCTAGGGTAATAGGCCAATTCCAAAATTGGAATATTTGGAATCGATCCATACTGCTGTTGTAGATTTGGAAATACATCTGTTTGGTTCACCAGACGCATACGACTATCTGACAACATTTGAGGATTTTCTTTAATATGTTGAGGAGTAAGTGAATTACTTTGATAGAAGAGCGGATCTATAAGATACCAACAGGTTTTAGAACGCTTAAACCCTGCAGAAAGGTCTTGTGCCGTGGCTTCCGGAAACATGTCCGGTTGTCCTTGTGGGATGGAAGCTAAACGCCATGCTGTAATGGAACGAAGATCGATTGTACTCTGCGCTCCTTCAAAATCATCAATATAGGAAGTACCGTCTTTGTTGATAGCACGAGGCTGACCAGGTATTAAATGGGCAAATTCACCACTAAACGACAAAGTCGACTTTTGGTTGGTTGATATCACTGGAAGGAAATCAATCATTTTGGTTAGGAAAGGAAGTTCCGTCTTAAATGCCAGATCTAAACCGAGTATATTATTCTTAAAAGGCTCACTTCCTATATCCACCTTTTGCGTTACAGGGCGTTCCATCATTCTCATCCATGTTCCACCAATATTGAATTTGTCGTTAAACCGATAGTTGTAATGTGCACCAATCATAGATCGAGCTTGAAACCCGAATACAGAATTGCTTTCTATGGAGATCTTTATAGGTGTATTTGATTCAAGAATACCTGTATTCAATATTTTGACTCTACCAAGGTTATAATCAACAGTATAATCTGCCCCTTCAATGAGCTTAATTCCGCCAGCTGTTACCGTTACAGCTCCCTGAGGAACATTAAGCGCATTTAGCGGTATATCAGAACTCACAGAAGACTGATATTCTCCTTTAAAACTAAAACGGTTCTTGGCCGGTATCTGTTGAGCAGCAGTTTTTGTGGAGTCGTATAATTCTTTAAAGGTAACTTGCTTCACTACCACTGGAGAGACTCCAGCATCCAGCAACTTCTTTTCAAGCGTTTTACCAAAAGGCTCTATAGTTGAGAAATAGATTCGACCGTTGCGTGTATTGATCGTTCCTCCATTTTCAGCTTTATTCCCATTATAACTAATTGGGACATAATCGAAAACTCCATCTGAAAAGGGTTGATTTACCTGATTCAACTTGTCCATGTCTAAAAGAGTGACGAGCTGCTTGTCGTCGACGCCAGGCAATGGAAAAAATGGAACCAATAGCGATGTTTCAGGATTGTTATATAGAAGATCTACACGAAATCCTGTTTGGTCGACCTGATAAGCACCGATCGAGTAAACATTCTTCATCATTAGGTCCCAGATCTTATTTTGGGGATTCGTAATTGTAGGTTTTAACAATTTAAGAATCAATGCCTGCTGTCCGGAAACACCATCTGTAGAAAATTCACCGATCTGATAGGTTTCTCCTCTGTAGGTATATTCATATGCAACAGCCAGCACCTCATCATTATTAAGAGGTAGGTTCAATGAAATATATCCTAATAGTGCATTATAAGTAAACTCCTGTTCGGTCAGTCTTCTCGCATTTTCAACTTTTTCATAATGAACGGCTTGCTCGAATGGCCCGGGTGAGGTAACTTGACCGGACAAAGCAGACACAGCATTTGAAAATCCTCGAACTAAAGGCTGATTAGCGGCCCATTTATATAATCCATTACGATCATTGTCAGGGAGCTCATCCAATGAGTAATTACCGGGATTACCCTGACAATTTTCCTTTTTAGATTCTCCCAAATCCGAAAAAGCAATCACATTTCGGGTGTTTTCTGTGCTGTTAGTGCGGTTAGTTAACCATACTTCCATACGGGTTATATATGCTGAAGAACTTACAATAGGCACTGTTGACATCGCCTCATCGTAATGATCGTGATGGTATAGATTGACAAAATAGTGTCGATTCTGCTCATAATTATCCGCTGACAATTCAAACTTCTGAACCTGTGCTTTTCCCGAAATATTGATCTCTTGTCTTTTTCCTTTGGATGAGGCAGCAATCAGATCGACAGTGGCCCGGCCAAATTTTAGTTGTGTTTTTGCACCGAATAAGGTTTGTGACCCTTGGATCAGCGATGTCGGCAACTGCATAGCGACATTCCCAAGTTCGATCTTCTGCATAATCTGATCCTCATCTCCTGTGTATTCCAACTTAGAAATATTATCAAAATCGAAGGCTGCCTGTGTATTGTAACTTGTCCCAACTTTCAATTTGGTTCCTATTTGACCAACAAGATTCAACTGTATTTGCTGTTGAAAATCGAAGCGCGTGATCTTCCTTTGTCTTACGGGTAAAATAGGATTATCATAACGGGAAGAATTAACACCAAAAGATAATTCGACGGAACCTTGAGGACGAATGGTTATCTGATCTGACCCAAAGAAATTCTCAAAGGCTTTACTTCCAATCTTGATCGGAAATTCCATTGGTTGACTCTGGGCCGTTTGCTCATCAATACGATCCTTCCAGTTTTTTCCTTGAGATTTTTTACGTTCATATTCGAGGTACTCTTCAAGAGTCATCATAGAAGGATTACGATAGTTGATTCTGTCTCCAATAGTTTCCTTGAAAATATAGGTGCCAGTCGCCGGATCATAAACAATCGTTTGCTTTACAGAGGAAGGGTCACCAAGATCGAAGCTTTGCGGCTCGGTAAGTGTAGGATCATTAAAATTTCGAATAGGGAATTGTAAAGTGTCTTGCGCGTTAGTGACAATCGATAACAAGCAGCATAAAATACAGCAAAACAGACTGCCTAATAAGTAGTTCGTAGTATATCTTGAACTTATGTCTATCATTTAAAGTATTCTCAGTGCTTCTTTGATCAATTTTTCGACAGACTCCTCACCAATCGAAATCTTATCCAGCGCTTTCTCGGCGGCCTTGCGATCAAAGCCCAGTGAAACCAATGCGGTTAACGCATCAAACTTACAGGTATTGTTTGCATTGAAAATATTTTCTGAAATTAAGTTCATTTTTAACACTTTATCCTTCAGATCAATAATCACTCGTTGAGCAGTTTTGGCTCCGATTCCTTTGATGCTCTGTATCGTGCGCACATCTTCTGACTGAATGGCGTGAGCTATCTCATCAGGCACAAGTGACGACAGCATAAGCATAGCTGTATTGGGACCAATGCCGGAAACGGTAATGAGATGATTGAACATTTCCCGCTCCTCTTTCATGGCAAAACCATACAATACATGAGCATCTTCTCTAACAATAAGTTTGGTAAACAATTTTACAGCTTCATCAGAACCAAGCGCAGAAAAAGTGTGTAAGGAAATTTTTACTTCATAACCCACCCCTCCACATTCGATTACTAACTCCGTGGGATTCTTCTCAACTAATCTGCCATTCAAGTGTCCAATCATTTCTTATTTGTTTTGTGCATCTACAACTGCCACTTTTACCATGTTAATGATTTCACGAACTGAAGAACCAAGTTGAAGTACATGCACTGACTTCTTCAGTCCGACAAGTACCGGCCCGATGGCGTCACCTTCCAACATCTCCTGAAGTAACTTATAAGCAATGTTACCGGATGCAAGATTGGGGAAGATTAAGGTATTTACCTGTTTATTGGCAAGCTGCGAAAAAGCAAACTTCTCCATCATCAATTCGTTATTCAGCGCAAAGTTTGCCTGTACTTCTCCATCGACTATGAGATTTGGATACTTGTCATGGAGTATCTCAACAGCCTTAGCCATTTTTTCTGCATCCGGGCCAATTGATGAACCAAAATTACTGTAGCTCAATAGGGCAATACGGGGAGTGACCTTAAATTTACGAATAGTTTTTGCCACGTTCGCAGTAATTTCTGCTATTTGCTCAGCACTTGGATTCAGATTGATTGTTGTATCTGCAAGGAATATTGGACCTCTTTTAGTTAGTAGAATATACATTCCTGCAATGGTATGAATATCCTTTTCCAAACCAATTGTTTGCAATACCGGCCTAACACTATTGCGGTAACTTCGAGTGACACCCGTAATCATGGCATCGGCATCTCCCAACTCAACCATCATAGCGCCAAAATGATTGCGCTCACGCATGATTTGAACAGATTCGAATTCGGTAAACCCTTTTCGTTTTCGATATTCAAAGAATGCCTTACCATAATGAATCCTTCGCTCCTCTTCCTCCTCTGATTTTGGATCGATTATAGGAACTTCCGGTATTTCGATATTATATTCTGAGATCAATGATTCGATCTTATTTCTTTTACCTAAAAGTATTGGGAAAGCAACGCCCTCTTCATAGGCGGTTTGAGCCGCCTTGAGAATCTTAATGTTATCGGCTTCAGCAAAAACAACACGTTTCGGACTGCTTTGCGCTTTTTCCGTAATATTCCGAACCAGTTTATTGTCAATCCCCAAACGATTCTTCAGTTGCATTTCGTAAGCATCCCAGTCAACAATGGGGGTACGAGCAACACCAGAATCCATTGCCGCTTTAGCAACAGCTGGGGCTACATAATAAATTAGTCTCGGATCCAATGGTTTTGGTATAATCTGTTCGCGCCCGAAAGTAATACTCTTTTCACCGTACGCTTCTACTACCTCCTCTGGTATTGTTTCCTTAGCCAGACCTGCTATTGCCTTGACGGCTGCAAGTTTCATCTCTTCGTTGATCGTTGTGGCGCGCACATCCAAAGCACCCCTAAATATAAAGGGAAACCCAAGGACATTGTTTACCTGGTTGGGATGATCCGAACGTCCAGTCGCCATGATAATATCCTCTCGAATAGAGGTAGCCTCCTTGTATGAAATTTCGGGCTCCGGATTTGCTAAAGCAAAAACGATAGGGTTATTTGCCATAACAGAAATCATCTCCTTAGAAACTAATCCACCTCGAGATAATCCCAGAAATACATCCGCATTTTTAAAGGCCTCTGCAAAATCTACAGGTGCTTCATGTCCAGCAAAAATTTGTTTCATAAGGTCCAGATCCTGTCTTCCTTTCCAGATCAAGCCTTTCGAATCGAACATATACATATGCTCGAGCTTGGCCCCAAGTGCATGATAAAGCTGAGCGCAAGATAGAGCTGAAGCACCTGCGCCAGAAACCACAATTTTGACCGTATCTATCTTTTTCTTAGCAAGATCAAGTGCATTCAGAAGTGCCGCGGAAGAAATAATAGCTGTTCCATGCTGATCATCATGCATCACAGGTATGTCCAACTCTTCCTTCAGTTTGCGTTCGATTTCAAAAGCCTCCGGTGCTTTGATATCCTCAAGGTTGATTCCTCCAAAGGTGGGAGCTATTGCTTTAACCGTCTGAATAAATTTTTCCGGATCCTTGGCGTCAACCTCAATATCAAAAACATCGATATCAGCAAAAATTTTGAAAAGCAACCCTTTTCCTTCCATTACCGGCTTCGAGGCAAGTGGGCCAATATCTCCCAAACCGAGAACTGCTGTGCCATTCGATATTACGGCTACCAGATTCGACTTACTTGTATATTTATATACGTCGTCTGGGTGTTCGGCTATTCGTAAACAAGGTTCAGCTACGCCGGGTGAATACGCTAAAGACAGATCACGTTGAGACGAATAGGGCTTCGTTGGAACCACCTCAATCTTGCCAGGTTTCCCGGAGGAATGATAATCCAAAGCATCTTGTTTTCTGATTTTCGCCATCCGCAATACTGAAACCGCCAAATTTAGTAAAATGTCTGTATATTAATGGCGCGGCAATTAGAGAATTACGAAGGATTTCAACGAATTTATGTCTATCGATGATTACCAAAAATTCAATTCGAGGATTGTCAAAGGATCGAGTTATTGTATTTAAAAGCCTTGTTTTGCCATGAAATAAATGGATTGATTTAAACTTTACGAAGAACCCTATCAAAAACACTATATTCGAGTATGACTTATCGACACATTTGGCTAATTTCGTTGTGATTAACCAAATATTGTAATTTTCCGATAGTAAAACTTGATAGTTCTCAAAAAACCGATTAACTCTTTGTGAATTGCTAGATCACCACGATTATTTGTTGCTTTCAAAGTAAAATTAAATCAATGAAAAAACATCTTGTGGTATTTTCAGGCGCAGGTATGAGTGCTGAAAGCGGAATTCAGACTTTTAGGGATAATAACGGACTTTGGGCAAACTATAAAATCGAAGAAGTTGCAACGCTTGATTCATGGAAGAGAAATCCTGAATTAGTGCAGGATTTTTACAATCAACGGAGAAAACAGATCATAGCATGTAATCCAAATAAAGCGCATTTTCTGATAAAAGATCTTGAAGCATTATATCGGGTCACAGTGATTACTCAAAATATAGATGATCTGCATGAACGAGCAGGGTCTTCAAAAGTTCTTCATCTGCACGGTAATATCATGCAATCGAAAAGCTCCGGTCCTAATCAGGAAGATGTTTATTATCCGATTCAAGATTGGGAATTGAGACGAACAGATCTTTGTCCTGAAGGATATCCGCTGAGACCGCATGTAGTTTGGTTCGGTGAACCTGTCCCAATGTACGATAAAGCCATAGAACTTATTACTGATGCAGATATTCTAATCGTCATTGGAACTTCGCTTCAAGTTTATCCAGCAGCAGGAATCATATACTATACCCCGCAGAAGTGTCGAAAGTATGTGATCGATCCAGCCGTAGATAACCTTCAGTTACCTTTAGGATTTGTGTCAATAGCCAAATCAGCTGCTGAAGGTTTGGAATTTATTTTGAAAACACTCTAAGAAAACGGATTACTTTTTCTTGAGTTGTTCTTTAACAAACAATTCAATGGCGCCCGTCATTGATGGCGCATTAGGCTGAGGCGCATGAAGATCCAAACGTAAATTGTGCTTTACTACGGCATTAGCAGTGGTTGGGCCAAAAGCTGCAATCTTGGTATCATTTTGTTTAAAGTCGGGAAAATTCTTTAGCAATGATTCGATCCCACCAGGACTAAAGAAGACCAACATGTCATAGTAAACGTTTTCCAGATCAGAAAGATCAGAGGCAACAGTCTTGTATAGAATTGCCTTGGTGAAATTAATTTTGTGTTCCTCTAGGGTAATCGGAATTTTATCTCTCAAAATATCTGTGCAAGGAAGAAGGTACTTTTCTCCTTTGTGTTTTTTCATCACCTCCACAAGCTCTTCAATCGTTTGTTTTCCGAAGAAAATCTTGCGCTTTCGGTAGGTCACGTATTTTTGAAGTGATTTAGCAACTACTTCAGAAATACAAAAATATTTCATCGTGTCTGGAACTTCAAATCGTACTTCCTCTGCAATTCGAAAGAAGTGATCCACTGCATTTTTTGAGGTCAGAATAATGGCGGTATGATCAGAAATGGCAACTTTCTGCTGTCTAAATTCCTGTGCAGCAACACCTTCTACATGGATGAATGGACGGAAATCTATTTTTAACTTGTACTTCTCAGCCAGATCATAATACGGTGATTTCTCCCCCTCAGGCTTAGGCTGCGATACCAATATTGTTTTAATAGCCAACTTGATAACAATTTAATTACACACCAAAAATCACTTCAAAAAATTCTTTAACACATAGATTATTACTACGAATAGCGGCAGAATTTCGAGCGTGCAAAAATACAGAATTAAATAATACCAACTGACCCCGCTAACCAAAACAGCAATTGAACTTTTCAACAGACGGGCAATTTCTTTCAAAGCAACTATTGCCAAATACAGACTTAAAAACAATTTGTCAGCACCAGGATTCATTATCCAGAAAAGTGAAATTAGAGTAAAGAATACACCAGCAAATTGAGAGATTGTAAAAGTATTAAGAATAACCCTATTCAGTCTTTTTAATTCTCCACTTAAAATACCAACTAATAGCACACCCAATGTTTCTGTAAGGAACAACAAGAGGGGTGTTCCAAAAGCCAGCCATAAAGAAATAGTATCGTCAAACAGAAGAATACGATGAAAAAAAATAAAGTTGCACAAGGCGAAACTGACAAAAAAATTAACTAACAAAACTACAGAACTAACGGACCCTATACGCATGTTCTCCTTCATATGGGCCTCCATCGTTTCGGAGTCTCTAAAAAAGAGCTCTAGCACTGTGCCGATCGAACGAGAGTTCATGTTTCGTGATAAAGAAACTAAAAGAAAAGATAATGACAATATGCTGATAAGAAACACTGTATACGTCTGTTCTCGGGGTGTTAAGACATCAGGGACAACTCCGATATAATGTTCAGACTGAAAAAAAGCTGCTAACCCTATCAACTTCTGCTTAATTTATTGTCGCTTCAACCTAAGAATCTGTATTCGTTCAATTAAGTCAAATATGCTACCTTTGTTGCAAATTTAGGAAAATGAGAACGGATCTGTACATGCACCCTGATTATTATAACTTGGATGATCTTTTAAACAATGAACACAAACTCGTTAGAGAGACGGCAAGAGCATGGGTAAAGAAGGAGGTTTCGCCCATAATTGATGAACATTACGAGAAAGCAACTTTCCCTAATCATCTATTATCAGGATTGGGAGATATTGGTGCTTTTGGACCATATATTCCAGAGGAATATGGTGGTGCAGGCCTTGACCAGATTTCATATGGACTGATCATGCAGGAATTAGAACGCTGTGATTCAGGGTTGCGCTCAACGGCTTCCGTTCAGTCTTCATTGGTTATGTATCCAATCTGGAAATATGGTTCAGAGGATCAAAAGTTAAAGTATCTTCCAAAACTAGCAACTGGAGAAATGATGGGCTGCTTTGGATTGACAGAGCCGGATTTTGGATCAAACCCTGGCGGTATGATCACCACTTTTAAAGATGCTGGAGAATGCGTCATTCTTAATGGAGCTAAAATGTGGATTTCGAATGCTCCGTTTGCCGATATTGCTGTTGTTTGGGCAAAAGATGAAAACGGTCGTATTCACGGGCTAATCGTGGAAAGAGGAATGGAAGGATTCTCAACACCTGAAATGCATGGTAAGTTATCACTAAGAGCTTCTGCGACAGGAGAATTGATCTTTGTCGATGTTAAAGTTCCTAAGGGAAATATCCTTCCTGGACGCACAGGGTTAGGTGCCCCTTTAAGTTGTTTGGATTCTGCACGTTTTGGTATTGCTTGGGGCGCACTCGGTGCAGCCATGGACTGTTATGATCAAGCGCTCCGTTACTCAAAAGAACGGACTCAATTTGGCGTGCCGATAGGAGCATTTCAACTGATTCAAAAGAAACTTGCTGAGATGATCACAGAAATAACTAAAGCCCAACTACTTACACACAGACTAGGACAGTTGCGTAATGAAGGAAAGGCAACCTCAGCTCAGATCTCTATGGCGAAAAGAAATAATGTTGAAATAGCGCTAAATATAGCACGTGAAGCACGTCAGATCCATGGAGGAATGGGTATTACTAGTGAATACTCCATCATGCGGCACATGGCAAATTTAGAATCAGTAGTGACCTATGAAGGCACGCACGACATTCATTTACTGATTACGGGAATGGATATTACGGGAATCCCCTCTTTTACAAGGGATTTGCCTGATCTGAAGTAATATTCAAAATTAATTTAACCAATAGTAAAGGTTTGTTTTCTACTTACTTATTATTCGTAAAGGAGTTCCCGAACAATAGAAAGAGATCGGTCCATGTTAAAAGATGGTATATGGAATTTGAAATATGCCAATAAAACCTCGAGAGCATCTCTTTTTGCCTGCGATTTGATCTTGGATTTTTCCCGCATTTGAAGCATTTCCTGAATTAATTCTACACCTTCACCAGAATACGTAATCAAATCCTTTCTTTCGTAATCAGAAAAAAGTCCCTCAGAGGGCAAAAAAAACTTCTTGGCAATATCTTGAACAATTGGTTCGATTCCCAATTTCTCGGTCAATCTGAGTAAAAACCAAACTACGGCAAGCGATAAATCCGGATCACGGAGTGAATTCATTCCTTGTATGGCATCTACCAAAAAAGAATACATATCACGATCCTCTATCTCGCTTTTCAATACATTCCTCATGATATCCGCATAGAAAAAAGCTACTGTACCATGACAAGGACTAAAGAGGATTTGTGTTAAATTTGTCGTCCCGTGAACTTCTGTTAATTTTCCAAGATCACTATCAGGCCTTCTGTAATAGGTGATTTCACAAATCGAACAAGGAAATAGGACAGATGCCTTTTTTTTTCCACCATAAAATATAAAACGCTGCAACCCTTCATCTTCGGTAAAAAAAGAAACGATTAGACTGCTCTCGGAATAAGTAGTCTTATGAATAAAGATCCCTTTAGATTGTTGTTTCAAGTAATCAATTTACAACCAAAACTTTTCCAACCTTCCTGCCTTTACCTTCATTCGCCGCTGTCCAGATAAGATAAACTCCCGATCTAACACGTTCTCCGGTTAATGTTTTTCCGTTCCAAGTAGCCGTGCCCCCATTGGATGTTGTTTTATACACAAGATTACCCGCTGCGTCGGTGATTTTCACATCCGAATCAAACTGAATCCCCTGAATCGTTATGACACCATTAAAATCTGGTCTTGCTGGATTAGGAAATACAGTGACATCCGAATATTCCGGATCACCAAAAGAAGCATCTGTGCGGTAGGATATCAAACCGAGATCTGTAATAATGAATAGCTCACCAGTATTGTGATCTATCTCCATATCAAGAATATTATTGGAAATTAATGGGGAGTTGTCAACCGTAAATTGCTGAACTATCTCAAGTCCGTCAGCAGAGAGCAATACGATTCCTGAATTTGCAGTGCCGATCCACTTTCTGTTTCCACCGTCAACCTCAATATCCGTGATGCTGGTATTTCCTAACACATATTCTACATTCCCTTCATATTCGAGTTTAATCCTGGACACATTATAATCACCAGCTGAAGCGTCAAAAGCACCAGAAGTATTGTATAGTACTGCAAAACCATTATCCGTGCCAATCCAGATTTCATTGTCGAAATCCACAGCCAAAGCAGTTACTCGATCCGAAGGAAGGTCGCCAGAAAATTTTCCTGTATTTAAGTAAATATATTTATCATCTGTGGGGTCAGATACCGTCTGGTTATCGTTATAACCAAACAATCCCGTATTATCCAGTGCGAACCATTTATTTCCATTATTATCAATAACCAGTTTTCCTGAAAACTTATTCTTTGCCTCTGTTCCGCATTCAAATGAAAGCCATTTTTTATCTTTTGTATAAACATTCAAAGGTCTGTCCGAATAACCATTCAGTACCCATAAGTTACCGCCTAGATCATACTGAAGGGAGCTAACTAGCGACCACGGTCCTCCATATGCATTTTTTAATGTAGAATTAGAATATGTAAACGTATCCGTGACAACTTCTCCTGAACGCATAATGGAAAGAGGTATTTCCGAGTATGTTCCAATGGCAATTGTATTTTTATCGGTCGGATCAATGGAAGCACAGATGTAGTCCCAAATATTTTTTCCTAACCATAAATCCGAATTATATCGGTCTTTCGATGTCCATTTCTCACCTTGTAAAACATAGATTCCAGCGGTATTAAACGTGACAGATTTTCCAGATAACCCACCAGCTGCAACAACTAATCGGCCATTAAGCCAATCCATTCGATAGAATTCCGATTTCGCCGGACCATCAAAAGATTGATTGTAAATATTGTAAGGACCAAAGACTTTTCTCAGCCCAAATTGTCCATCAGCTATCCATAATTCATCTTTAGATACGATAGTTGTTCCATAGGGACTGATCCAAGCACCTAGGTTGTAAGCCGATCGAACAAAGTCCTCTGTCAAATCGCTTTTGTAAATATATATTGCACCTTCTGTGTTCATAATAAGACGGTCGGAGGTGTTGTTTAAACTGTTTATTTGAAGATCAAAGGATCCACTATAAAAAAATTTGTTTCCCTCGTAACGAATTTGGAAAACGGAATCTAATCCATACTTTTCATTTTGCTTAAGTACAAACAAATTTTGATCTAAGGCTCTTAGATGTGTATAACTATTCTCTTCAGTGGGGAGTTCTTTCAATCGAGAATCTGTTTCCCAGCTAGACGGATCAGCTAATGCGATATTACTTAACAAACCTTTCCTTAGACAATTAGCAGTCAAAGCAAATAAAGTATCTCCCACAATGACTATATCATTTACCGTTGCATTTTTATGCGTCGGATAATAAGTGTCTTTGACCTCATTTTTAATAGGGTCAATCTTTACGATGCCAAATCCGGTTGCTACATAAACATAGGTCCCGTGAGAATAAAAGCGATTAATCTTTTTATCACCCTGTATTTCTGCAAGTCGAATAGCAGGGATATTGATGACGCGATTGTTTTCTATTTTATCGATATTGCCGTTTGCATAACCAACAAATACAGAACCTCTGGATGAATATTGTCCTATTGCTGTCAATTTTAGATCTGATAATCCATTTACTGCTGTCCATAATCTTGACTCACTGGCATTAGGGTCGTGTTCGAGAAGTCCATTTTCAAAAGCACAGTAAATTTGATTATTACTATTAACAACATCCAATGCTTTTCGGTTTGGGACATGGAGACGCCATTCGCCAGTCCCGACTTGCGAATAACTTGTTGCCAACGAAAAAAGGAAGAGAAAGAGCAATCTAAACATGTGATTTATAACGATAGATGTCCAAAAATATTGGAATCCCACTGAATTAACAACTATTATTTCATTGTATGTTGCTAATTCAATGGACATTTTTACTTTTGCTCATCTTCTTGACATTAGCTGATAATATTAGGCTCCGTAGCTCAATTGTATAGAGCACTGGATTTCGGCTCCAGCGGTTGGGGGTTAGAATCCCTCCGGGGTCACAAAACAGAGTGAGAGTGAAAAGCGAGAGCGATTTACTCTACTCTGTTTTCTTCGCTTTCACACTCTTTCTAGCTTCTTACAAGGAATATCAGATGACTCGTTCCATTTTAATATCCTCTGTTTATGCTCAAATAAAAACCTTAATGTCTCTAAACAAAGTGAGGGTGAAAACGAGAGCGGTCAATAAGCTTTAATTCTTTCTTACATCGCAATACTGTAAGATCATGTGATAAACCAGGCTAGAAATGGAGACACCCAATCAATTTTTTTATTTTTCGTTCTCAATCTTCTTTGAAAAATATTTTCGCATTGGATAAATTTACACATCAGTCGTTTATAACGGTAAATACTGGCGCATATATAAATCTGACGGATAAAGTTAAACCCGGATTATTTAACTCAGTGAAGTATAATTCTTCTGAAGGAAAATAGTTATAACAAAATAACCTAGATCCATGAAACCATTCTCATAGTCTTTAGCAATAAAGCTGCCAAAGAAGAGTATAGTGAACAGAAGTAAACATATATTAAATCCCAAATTGGCAAATTTGATTAAACTATCTTCTTTAAATTCCATCTTCATTAAGGACATTAAAAAAGATAAACCAGCAAGTAATTCAAGGGCCAGGATAATTATGAAGCAGAGAGTCATGCTTCTAGGGAAGAGATCAATGAGTGTGTGTTCGAATTTTTTCATGAACCAATCTGGCGGAAGATCCCCTAATATCTTTTGAATACCAGTAACTGTGCACAGAAAAAAATACAGAACGAGTATAAGAATTCGCTGATACATATTGAAAATATTTTACCCAGAAATCATTTGACTCCCGTCGGATTTTCGTTCTGTCCAGAACCGGCTGACGCCGCTTCTACCCAGAACACATTTGACTCCCGTCGGATTTTCGTTCTG